>CAYSOI010000364.1:0-4711 GCA_964432425.1 uncultured Opitutales bacterium
TTATGCCGACAGAACCCGCAAAACGTTAACAAAAAAATGTAAAATTTTCTCCTGATCTTGGAACAGGAAAGAAATCGACATGGATACACCAGTCTGTCAAATTTTGGTGTATGGGAAGAACAAACATCAATTTAGATGACAAGCTGGTCAGCAAGGGCATGAAGCTCACAGGCTTGCGAACGAAACGTGAACTGGTTGATTTAGCTCTCAGGGAGTTAGTCCGCAAAGAAGACCAAAAAAGTATTCTGGCTTTGGAGGGGAAGTATCGCTGGGAAGGGGATCTGGATGAAATCAGGCAGGGAAGATTCGCCGAATGACGATAGTGGATACGAGTGTCTGGATTGACTTTCTGGAGGGAGAGCACCACTGGACCAAGGAGCGTTTAAAAGAGAAGCTGCGAGATCGAGAGTCGATTCTCTATACCGAGATGATTCTCCTTGAGATCATTCAAGGCATTCCAGAACGAAGAGGAAGGGAGGAGATTGAGGCGGAGTTTCGCTCTCTTATTCTGGTTCCTCAAAAACGGTCTACTACCCTACTTGCAGCTGAAATCTATCAGGAACTTCAACGAAAAGGCTTAAGAATACGAAGTGTTGTAGATTGCTTGATCGCTGCTACTGCAATTGAGACAGGAGCTACAGTTCTTCACAAAGATCGAGATTTTGAATTCATCGCCGAGCATTATCCAGTGATCACTGAAGAATAATAGTTTTTGAATGCAATGATTTACAAAGAGTTACAGCTCCTTGATTCGAACATTCCGGAACTGGACTTTCGAACCGTGGCCGAGGAAGCCGAGGTGACCTTTATCAGGTCTCTTAAACCGTGAAAGGTCCTTTTCCTCCAGGATTACCTCACCATTCAGAGTGATGCGGCAATGGTGTCCCTTCATCATCACTTCCTGTTCGTTCCATTCGCCGACAGGCTTGAGGAAACCGCGTTTCGCAGCCACCAGCTTGTAGAGTGAACCATGGTATTGGGAGTCCTTCAGTTTCTTGTAGCGGTCTGCCGTGTTGTCCAGGATTTGACTTTCATACCCTTTGCCGTGGGGACTGCCAACCAGTGGGCACCGTAGTCCGAGGCCATTGTTGCCTCCTGCTGGAATCTTGATTTCCAGGCGGAGGATGAAATCTCCGTACTCCTTGGCTGTAAATATCTTCCCGCCCATGCCTTTGCCGGTCAGGCAGGTCAGGATGCCGCCCTTGGCTTCGTAGCCTTGGACATTCCCGACCCAACCTTCAAAGGATTTTCCGTCAAACAGGGGGGTGAAGCCATCTTCTGCTTTGGCACACAAGTTCGTCAGAAGGATTAACAGTGGGATGAATCGGTGGATCGGTTTCATGGTTTTCATTTGGGTAAGTCGTTTTTGCTGATTTCTTCCAATTTCGCAGCCAATTGGGTTTTTAGATTGGCAAGTACGTCGGAGTATTCCGGATTGTCGATGAGGTTGGTATATTGCTTGGGATCTTTCTCCATGTCATAGAGTTCCCCGGATTTTCCGTAGTTCAGGAAAGCCCATTTGTTCGTTCGGTAAAGTCGGCCTTTGCCGCTCGACAGGATGGCAGACCTTACCTTGGTCGCCGGGTCATCGAACATTCTGGAAATGTCTTTGCCTTGGAGGTGAGGTGAAACCGGTAGTCCGCAAAGCGAGGAAATCGTTGGATATAAGTCGAGTAACTCCACAAAGGAATGGCAGACCGCAGATTTCTTTCCTGGCACGTGGATGATCAGAGGTACGATCGCTGACTCTTCATGAATGCTGACCTTTGACCACAAGTCATGCTCTCCGAGGTGGTAGCCGTGGTCACTGGTGAAGATCACGATGGTGTTGTCCCGCTGGCCAGTATCCTCCAAGGCTTGGAGCACTTTCCCGGTCATTGGATCCATGTAACTGACTGAGGCGTAGTATGCCCGGATCAACCTCTTTTGCTGTCCGATGTCCATCTGCAGGTTTTGGGAAGTCCGGCGGTTGCCGGGGGTTGGAGGGATGTCGTCGAAATCACCGGGTATCTTAGGCGGCAGGACCATTTGGTCCGCAGCATAGGGAGTGAAATACTTTTTGGGTGCGACTAGAGGGACATGTGGCCGGACAAAACCTACTGCGAGGAAGAATGGCTTCTCTATGCCCTTGTACTTGTGGATCAGTTCTGCCGCTTTCTTGGCCGTCTTGCCATCCGAATGGACGAGGTCATCTCCTTCTGCTTCCACAACTGAAAAGCGATTGCCTCCAGCTGCTCCTTTTTTGTGGCCTCCAGGATTATTCTGGAGAGTTTCCCCCTTTCCTGGTGCCTTTGATTCCGGGCCAGGACTGTTATAAGCTTCGTCCCAGGATGCGGGATCATCTGCCCCATCTTTGCCTGGAGCAATGTCAGTGGGCACGCCCATGTGGAAGACTTTGGAAACACGGGCACTGCGGTACCCCTTTTTTCTGAAATATTGTGCCCAACTGTCTTTATCGGGGCCTACTTTTTCACGTCCGCTGGTGTAGCCTGTTGCCTTGCTGGCATAGGGGTAGTAACCGAACATGATGGACGCACGGGAGGGTCCACAAATTGTCGCCTGGCAATAGGCCTTGGTAAACAAGGTTCCCTCAGTCGCCAGTTTGTCGATGTTTGGAGTTTGGCAGACTTTGTTTCCGTAACACCCCAATGCTGTGGAGGTCAGGTCATCAGAAATGATGAAGAGCACATTGTATGGCTTCTTTGCCTGTATGTTTGCCAACCCTACCAGGAAGAAGGCGAGGCACAAGGTCTGGGTCAGAGGAAAAGGTTTCATTGAATTCAGGTTCCCAGAATCTTCCAACCATCCCGGTATTGGCGATGAATGCGTTGTTTGGCTTCTGGATGGTTTGTAATTGTGCCCAAATTGCTGTCCCATTCCAACCAATCAGGCGAATGTTGCATGGCAATATTCCCAAGCAAAATGAATTCCGTGAGGGAGGCTGCATAAGTGATGGGTGACATCAATTCGTCCTGCTTTCCACTGATCGCAGCATCCACAAAGGCTCCGTGATGTCTGATTGGGCTGAGTTTCTCCGGGCGGATTCCGGCAAATTTTTCGACTGGCAACAACATTGCCGGGCTTCCGTGGCGGAGTAACAGTGTTCCCTCGCTTCCTTTCAGCAAACATCCATAGCTGTACCTTGTGCCTGCTGGAATCATGGAAGTTAGTTCCTTTGGTGGCTTTTGCTTTCCGCTTACCCAGGTTACCTTCAAGTCTCCATCTGTAAAATGGTTTCCGGGAAAAAGGTATTCGACCTTCTCGTGGCTTGCCCAGTTGTGTGGATTGGGCACCCCCGTAGTTGAACGCACTCTTTTGGGGGCAGTCAGTTCGAGACCTCTGTACATCGAGTTGAAGATGTGGCAGCCCATGTCTCCCAGTGTCCCGGAGCCGAATGACTGACGTCGCCTCCAGTTCTTGGGATGATAATACTTTTCAATATACGAACGCTTGGGTCCGACTCCCAGCCAGCCATCCCAGTCCAAACCTTCCGGTATCGGGTCGCTATGCTCAGGCAAGGGTTTGGTATCCCCCCAGCCCTTTCCACAAAACACCCACGCTTCACTGACCTTGCCTATCAATTTTCTCTGAACCAAACCGATTGCCATCCGGTCATGAAAACTTGAAGCCCCTTGTGTTCCCATTTGGACGACAACCTTATTTCGTTGAGCCGCTTCCTGCATCGCCCGGCATTCGCCGACTGTCTGTGCTAATGGTTTCTGGACATAAGTATGCATACCCAAATTCATGGCACTGATCGCCTGGATCCCGTGCATATGGTCCGGTGTCGAGATCGAGACAATATCGATGGTCTTGTCCATGCTACTGAACATTTCCCGCCAATCTGAAAAGGTTTTCAGCCCTTTTCGTTTTCCCTGCAATTCTTCGCAAACACTGGCATCCACATCCGCCGCCGCCACCATTTCAATTTGTTTGTGACGGGTCATTGAACCAATATCAAAGCCGCCTCTTCCACCTGCTCCTATGGCTGCATACTGGAGTTTCTGCATGGGAGATCCCTGTGCCCAGGATCGGCTACTAACAAAGGGAGCAGCCAAGGGAACTGCAGTCGTTCTGAGAAAGTTTCTGCGAGTGGTTGAAGAGAGAGATTCCATTGATGTTGCTTGTAATAGATGAATCTCAGGATTTTGACAGCTGGCAATCTTTGATGACGCTCAGTGAACATTTGCAAAAATTCTATCTGGAACCTTGTCATGATTCTTCAGGTTTGCACGATTCACTCTCCACAAATTGGTTTACCTGCTTACGCCAGCTTGGAACCATCAACCAAAATACACGAAAATGACCCTGAAAAACCTCTTCATCGCCATTACAGGCCTATTCATTTTGAACACCCACGCCTCTGCTGCAGACCGTGTTGTCTACGAGGGAGAATCTGGCCCAGGCAAGGGCAAGCACATCCTCTTTATTGCCTCCGATCACGAATATCGTGGGGAAGAAACCTGCCCGGCGATTGCCCGGATCATGGCCAAACGTTATGGCTTCAAGTGCACTGTGCTATTCGGTCAGACTGAAGAAGGGCTGATCAAACAAGGCTCCAGCCACATTCCTGGAATCGAAGAGATTGAAGATGCAGACATGCTGTTCCTTTTCCTTCGTTTTGTTCACCCAGAAGATCCCTGGATGGCGAAGTTTGAAGCTTACCTGAAAAAAGGCGGACCTGTCCTCGGTCTTCGTACCACGACTCACG
>CAYSOI010000365.1:0-4690 GCA_964432425.1 uncultured Opitutales bacterium
GTCCATCTTTTTGACATGGTTGGCTTCGTAGTTGCGGCGACTCTCGTGATAGTTGGAATCATTGGAGCGGGCGGCGGCTCGATTGCGGCGATCTTTGAGAAGTTCGAGGGCAGTTTTGCCGGAGAACTGGCCTGTAGAGTCGGCGTAGGAAGTATCGGCTCTGTTGGCGAGGAGGAGTTTGACGAGTTTGAATTCGGGGTCATGGCGAGTACCGTAAGTGTGTAAAATGACGGCGTGCTGGAGTGGGCTGGTATCATCGTGCCCGGAGATGCGATTGGGGTCTGCACCAGCGTCCAGCAGGAGTTGGAGCAAGTCTGCATTGCCACCTTTGAGAGTGGACTTGAGTGGGGCAAGCTTGGCATCCGCCCCTTTGGAAACCAGCCATTGGACGCTTTCAAGTTTGCCCTTGCTGCAGGCAACGATCATGGGGGAACGGTTGTAGGGATTGTCACTCGGCTTGTTGATATCGGCCCCCTTGTCCAACATCTTTTGCATAAGGTCCAGGTCCCCAACACCGGCAGCCATGGCAAATGCGGTTTGGTCGACCTTCGCTCCGCGATCAATGAGGAGGTTGGCAATGTCGACATGACCATGGTCCACCGCCTCACATAGTGCGGTTGAGGCTGGATAGGGAGCCATGGTATTCCCAGTAATTCGTTTGGACTTGAGGTTGGGATTGGCGCCTGCATCCAGCAGAGTCTTCACGATGTCGAAGTGACCCCTGTTGGCGGCCCACATCATCGCGGTCCAATCGTTTATCCCGAGTTCGTCCACGTTACCTCCCGAGCCCAGAAGGCTCTTTACCTTCGCATGATCACCCGCCCGGGCAGCTTTGTGCAAGGAGGGTTGAAGGCTGTCGGCACAGGAAGCAAAAAAAAGGGTCAGAACCAGGAAAAGGGAATGTGTACGAATGGAGTAAGAGAATGAAAGATGAGGGATTGAGGCAAGTAATGTTGTCACCAGGCAGGCTGATCTCCCGAGCCGGATGGCAGCGAGTCTATTAATAAATCTTGACCTCCAGTTAAGTAAAAAGAGATTGGCTTGCCTTCGCCTAAAATGCTCTCTCGAAAAACAGGCAAAAAATAATTAAAGGATTTCCATGGAAACCACTAAGAACCGCTGGCTTATCGTTGCCTCCGCAGTAGGAATTCACATCTCCATTGGCTCGGTTTACGCCTATTCGGTGATGACCAAACCCGTTGCCAGTGTGCTGAATCTGGATGACCCGACCAAGGTCAAAACGGCCTTCATGATCGCCATCTTCTTTCTTGGAATTGCAGCGGCCTTCCTCGGCAAAATGGTGGAAAAAATTGGCCCGAAGAAATCCGGCATTGCCACGGCAATCCTATATGGCCTGGGCACGATTGGCAGTGGTGTCGCGATCCAAATGGAGTCATTGAATCTCTTTTACGCCTGCTATGGAGTGATTGGCGGCATTGGACTGGGTATCGGTTACATCACCCCGGTATCGACGCTTGTAAAATGGTTTCCGGATAAACGTGGAATGGCGACAGGAATGGCCATCATGGGCTTTGGTTTTGCCTCCATGGTATTCGGGCCGCTGATGGCGGACTTGTTCATCGACAGCATGTTGGGCGATAAGGAAGTGTACACCATCGCATCGGTATCCAAGACCTTCTACATTGTGGGAACCATCTACTTCGTTCTGATTTTTGGCTCCTCCCTCTACATGGCGAAGCCTCCGGAAGGTTGGTTGCCTGCGAACATGCAGGAAGGTGCCAAAAAACCTAAAACCGTTCGCCAGGATCTGGCCAATCTGGATTCCAATGAAGCCCTGAAAACTTTCCGGTTTTACCTGATCTGGCTCATGATGTTCATCAACATTTCCTGTGGAATTGCCCTCATTGCCTCCGCCTCACCACTTCTACAGGACATTTATAAAATCTCGGCAGTACAAGCGGGTGCGATTGTCGGACTTCTCGGTGTTTTCAATGGCATTGGCCGCTTCTTCTGGTCCGGCCTTTCCGATTATCTGGGACGCTCCCGGACCTATGTCATTTTCTTTGCACTTCAGATCGTGACTTTTTACGCAATGCCCCACCTGCCATCCGTCGGCACTTTCCAAATCCTGTTTTACCTCATCATGACTTGCTACGGTGGAGCGTTCGCAGTGTTACCCGCTTTCCTGGGAGATTTGTTTGGCACAAAGCAACTTGGGGCAATTCATGGCCGGGTCTTGACTGCGTGGGCTTGTGCAGGATTTGCCGGGCCTGGTCTGCTGACCTTCCTCCAAAAGCATTTCAACGGTGATTACACGAAGATTTTCCCTGTATTTGTAGGATGCTTTGTGATCGCACTGACCGCCTCCATCCTGATGATTCTCAACATTAAAAAACTGCAATCCCCTCAAAGCTCTTCTACTCAACCCAATCTTGAACCCACATCATAAACAAACGTAAGGAAGCAACATGTTACATTTATTTAATAAAAGCCTCACCCTTGCTGCAGGTATCGCCCTGGCAGGTTTTGCCCAGGCACAAGACAAGGTCGCCCACCCCGGTGGCAAGCTCCCCAAAGATGTCTCCGTTGAGCTCGTTGAAGTCGCCGGAGGTTTTATCGACCCAATCAACGTCGCCATCCCCAAAGATGGAACCAACCGGATCTTCGTTGTCGAACGTCATGGAGTCATCCGCATCATCGACAACGGCGACGTTCTGAAACGCCCTTTCCTGGATATTTCCGACATCGTCGTCTCCTCCTTTGTTGAGCAAGGGCTCTATGACATTGAGTTCCATCCGGACTTTAAGAAAAACGGCCTCTTCTACCTCCACTACAATGACATGTGGTTCAACGGCGATTCCATGATCGTCGAATACAAGGTAGACAAGAAAAACAAGAACAAGGCCGACCTGGATACCGCCCGTGTGATCATCCGCATCCACCAACCCTACGCCAACCACAACGGCGGCGAGATCGCCTTCGGCCCGGACGGCTACCTTTACATCGGTAGCGGTGACGGAGGTTGGGAAGGCGATGTGCTCAATGCCGGACAAGACCTCTCCACTCTCCTCGGCAAAATCCTCCGGATCGACGTCAATGGCCAGGACAGTGACAAAGCTTACCGCATCCCCAAAGATAACCCCTTCATCACCCCCGAACAACAAATGGTTCTCTTCGGTGTTGCGGAAGAAGTCTTCGCCAAAATCCATCCGGAAGCTCGTCCTGAAATCTGGGCATGGGGGCTCCGCAACCCACTCAAATTCCAATTCGACGCCAAGACCAAAGACCTCTACATCGCCGACGTCGGCCAAAACCACTGGGAAGAACTCAACTTCCAACCAGGCAACAGCAAAGGCGGGGAAAACTACGGCTGGAAATGGATGTGCGGTTCCCACAACTTCCCTATCGGACGCAAAGGCCCCCCAGTCGGAGTTCTTCCAATTGTTGAGTACTCCCACGTGGATCAAGGAATCTGCTGTGTTGGACTTGGCATCTATCGCGGCAAAAAATACCCAAGCCTGGACGGAGTCTACTTCCTCGGTGACTGGGGCTCCGGAAAAGTCTGGGGAGTCGCCCGTGACAACAAAGGCAAATGGCAATGCCAGGAGCTTCTCGACACACAATTGATGCTCACAGGATCAGGCGAAGGTGAAGATGGCACCATCTACGTCACCAATGCCCATGCCAATTACGGAGGTCCAGTAAAGCCTGCGGACAACCCACGGGGTTCTGTCTGGAAACTCGTCTCCAAGGACAAAGTGCCTTCCGGTGCAAAGACCGCTCCAGTTGACAAAAAATAATGATGAAGAAAACAGCAACCGCACTTGGCCTTGGCTTGGGTGCGACTTCACTCCTATTTGGTATTTTTCATCCGGAAAAGGAAGCACCCCTTCCTTTTCCGGAAGGAGCGGAAGTCTGTGGCCCCAAAACAACCGCAAACGCCCCAAAGAAAAAAGTAAACTTTCTCTCTCAGGACGCGGACAAGAAAGAAGTCAACATCACCATCGTCGCTACCTACAATGCGGACAACCACGGAATGAACTTCAATGGTTACTCCAAAGGAAATGCCGGCTATCAGATTCCAACCGGTTGGAAGGTAAATGTAACGTTTGAAAACTGGTCACCTGTGCCTCACAGCGTCGTCGTCGTAGAAGACAGAGTCACAAGAAAACCCCAGATGGGGCAGCCTTATTTCGACGGGGCGACCACACCCAACGCCAATCTGGCCACCACCCCCAAAGAAGCCAAATTCAGCTTTGAGGTGGATGAGCCCGGAGACTTTGCCTTCGCCTGCGGCTTCCCAGCCCATGCTGCCAGTGGACATTGGATCAAACTTGAAGTCTCTGACGACTACGAGAAGGCTGAGTTTGTAACCCCGGAAAAGTAAAGTCTGCTCCAAGAATCTTAAAGTTTAAGGAGCATCTTGAATGACCGCATTCGTGCTACCATCGATTAGCATAATTTCGTAGATAGGCAGTAGAGGGCAAACCACAATTCTGGATGTTCGGGATGCATTAATCGCAGCTACAGCAAGTGTCTATGGTCTGACTCTTGTAACTCGAAATATCTCAGATTTTCAGGATACTGGAATTGAGCTGCTCAATCCTCGGGTAACTCAGGAAAATTAGAGGTAGAATTCCACTGGGCTTCCTATAACTTATGAAACCCATAAGGAGGACCCCGATATGCTGACCATTGCTTCCAATACCCTTTCGCAAACTTGCCAAAC
>CAYSOI010000366.1:0-4688 GCA_964432425.1 uncultured Opitutales bacterium
TCGACGTAACTCGCAGTCTTGGGAAGCACCGCAATCTTAATCAGAGCAATGTTGGAAAAGTGATCAATGCCGACAATTTCCGCCGGAAATTCAAGATCCTTCTGATACTCCACAAGGATTTTTTCCATTCCGGTCACCAGTGAGGAATTGGTGAGCAAATGCCCGTCTTTACTGACAAAAAAACCAGATCCAATGGTTAGCCGCATACGTGGCTTTTCAACAACTGGATCAATCTCTTGAGTTTTGTGAGCCTTGATGCGAACAACAGCGTTTTTGTATTTGTTGTATACTTCGTAAACGCCTTGTTGAAGGCTGAGATAGTTTGCTTCAGCCGAGGCCTGCCCGGAGGTCAGGACGCAAAAAAAAAGAGCCCGATAAAATGCAGGATGTGTAATGGCCTGATCTGAACCATGGGCGGATTAGAAAAGTTGCTCTTCAAATGGCAGGTTGACGGGGTCAGCCGAAACTACCAGTTCATTGGTCTCATAGACTTCACTGCTGGCAATTTCTGCCGAGATGTCGGAGACGAAGAATTGTTGTGTGCCCAAAGCAGGTTGTTCGTCAGTAGCAGAGATAGCGAATTCACGAAAATCCACAGTAGCGGCAGCCATCACCATGACGGGAGTTTCAGATGGGGCAACTTTAGCTACGACCGAAGCAATTTCTCCTGAAGTTTGCGGTGCCTGCTGTTGAAAGCTGGGAGCGAAGGCAAAGGCAATCGCCGCAGCGGCGGCACCAAAAGTGGCTACTGGCAATAATTTGGCAGAAAATAGATCCCAACTTTTTTGAAATGGGTTGCGGCGATCAATGGCGGATTTGAGAATCTTTTGCTGCAATTGAGCATCGAAGTCTTCCCAGAAATCGGCCTGAGGCTTTTCCAGGCGTTTCACTTGAAAGAGATCTTCAAGTTGAATCGAATCCGGATGCTGTTCGTTAGTCTGGTCTGTCTTCCTCATGGTCATGTATCTATCCAAGGGTGAGGTTAATTCGGGTTCGAAAATGATAAAGTTGGTTTAGCGGAGATAGTCCTGAAGGTAGTTCTGTAATTCATTCTTGGCGTAATGGAGCCGGGATCGAACTGTTCCTTCTGAGCATTTGAGAATGTTTCCGATTTCTTTGTGACTGAGTCCTTCGATTTCGTAGAGAACAATCGTAGTCCTGTGCTTAACAGACAATTTTTGGAGAGCTTCGTTCAATTTTTCCTGAAGTTCCCGCATCATGAGAGAGCGACGGGAGTGCTTTTTGGAGGACAAAATTTCAGCCAATTTGCCGCTAACACCTTCTTCTTCCAGGTTCTCAAGACTGAAGTATTGGCGGTTACGGGCTTTTTTGATAAAGCTGATGGCGGTGTTGACCGCAATGCGGTACAACCAAGTGAAAAAAGTCGATTTTTGTCGAAAGCGATGAATATTCTGGAACGCTTTGAGGAAGACTTCCTGCGTAATGTCGCTGGCGTCCTCACGATTGGAGGTCATGTTGTAGACGACATTGAAAACCCTTTCCCGGTAGCGGTTCACAAGGGTGTTGAATGCATTGGCATGTCCCTCTTTGACCATTTCCACCAAGTGCACATCAGTGGATTCAGCCGTTGGCTGGGTGGGCTTCTGGGTCAGAAGCTCTTCATTTGCTTTATCGAGGGTGTTCACAGATTCAAAACTAAGTTGTTGTCGGAGGGTAATTAATAAGGAGGCATTCATAGAGGGTATGGGGTTTGGGTTCAAGGCAAATTTGCCGGATCATGGTGAAGTGCCGCCTTGGAACCCTCCGTTTCCACATCTGTTCAAAAAAACTTTAAATAAATCGTGTTTCCTTTCTCACTTTCAACGCTTGCTTTTACCAGACTGAATGGCTGAATGCTTCACCCTTCAAATTTGAGAATGCCTAGCCACGCCTCACTATGAAAATAGACTCACATCACCATTTCTGGAATTACGACCCTGTGGAATACAGTTGGATTGGAGACCACATGTCCAAGCTTCGCCGGAATTTTACCCCGGATGATTTGCTGGCAGAAATTCAGTCAGCGGGGATAGATGGCGTGATCTCCGTACAAGCCAGCCAGAGCCTCAAGGAAACGGAGTTTCTCAATGACTACGCCAAGCAGCATGACTTCATCCAAGCGGTGGTCGGTTGGGTGCCGTTGGCGAATCCGGATGTCGAACCTCACATTGAACGTTGGGCTCAGGAAGAGAAAGTGGTCGGAATGCGACATGTCGTACAGGATGAGCCCGACGACAACTTCATCCTGGGTAAAGATTTTAACAAAGGAGTATCTCTTCTAAAAAGATACGACCTCCTCTACGACATCCTGATTTACGAACGCCAACTCTCCCCCACCCTCCAATTTGTCGACCAACACCCCAACCAAATCTTTATCCTCGACCACATTGCCAAACCCAGGATTGGTGAGAACGCCTTTGATCCATGGAAGGCTCAAATGCACGACCTCGCCAAACGCGAGAATGTATACTGCAAACTTTCTGGCATGGCCACCGAAGCCAAATGGGAGGACTGGACTCCCGAGCAACTCCGCCCCTACATGGAAATCGCCCTCGATGCCTTTGGCCCGTCCCGCATGATGTTTGGCTCCGACTGGCCCGTTGCTCTCCTGGCCATAGAATACAAGCAATGGGTCGACATTGTGGCCGACTTTACCTCCACCCTTTCCACCGATGAACAAGCCCAATTCTGGGGAAAAACCGCTCAGGAAGCCTACAGACTCCAATAACCTTTCAATAATCTAAACAAAATGGCGAAACACTCCAAAACCGCAATCACCCCAACCCGGGAAGAAGATTACCCCGAATGGTACCAGCAGGTCATTCGAGCAGCCGATCTGGCTGAAGTCTCTCCAGTCAGAGGCTGCATGGTCATTAAACCCTGGGGCTACGCACTGTGGGAAAACATCCAGGCTCAGCTCGACAAACGCTTCAAAGAGACCGGCCACAAAAACGCCTACTTCCCGCTCTTTATCCCCCTTCGCTTTTTACAGAAAGAAGCCGAGCACGTGGACGGATTTGCCAAAGAATGTGCCGTCGTCACCCATTCCCGCCTCGAAGCCGATGCCGATGGGCAGCTCCAACCCGCCGGCAAACTGGAAGAGCCCCTCATTGTCCGGCCCACCTCCGAAACCATTATTGGTGAACAATTTGCCAACTGGGTGCAATCCTACCGCGACCTCCCCCTGCTCATCAACCAATGGGCCAACGTCGTCCGCTGGGAAATGCGAACCCGCCTCTTCCTCCGCACCGCCGAATTCCTCTGGCAGGAAGGCCACACTGTTCATGCCACCAAAGAAGAAGCCGTCGAAGAAACCATCCAGATGCTCGACATCTACGCCGAATTCGCCGAAGACTACATGGCCATGCCCGTCATCAAAGGCGAAAAGACCGAAGGCGAACGCTTCCCCGGAGCCCTCAACACCTACTCCATCGAAGCCATGATGCAGGACCGCAAAGCCCTGCAAGCCGGCACCTCCCACTTCCTCGGCCAAAACTTCTCCAAAGCCAGCAACATTCAGTTCCTCGACAAAAACGGAGAACAAGCCCACGCATGGACCACCTCCTGGGGCGTCTCCACACGTCTGGTCGGCGGCCTGATCATGACACACGGCGACGACAACGGAATGGTCATTCCTCCCAAACTCGCCCCCTCCCACGTCGTCATCCTGCCCATCACTCCCAAAGAAGAAACCCGGGCTCAAGTCCTCGAACAATGTGAGAAACTCGCCCAAGAAATCGGAGACCTCACCTTTGACGGCAAACCCGTCAAAGTCGAACTCGACGACCGCGACCTACGAGGAGGCGAAAAAATGTGGCAATGGGTCAAAAAAGGCATCCCCCTGACCGTGGAAATCGGCCCACGAGACCTCGAAAATGATTCCGTGTTCGTCGGTCGCCGGGACAAAACTCCCAAGGATCGAGTCGGCATGCCTCGAAACCAACTCGTCCAGGAATTGCCCCAAATGCTGCAGGACATCCAGGACAGCCTCCTCCAACGAGCCAAAGACTTCCGCGAAGAAAACTCAGTCCAAATCAACAACAAGGAAGACTTTTACGACTACTTCACACCCAAAAACAAAAAAGACCACGAGATCCATGGCGGCTTCGCGTACGCACACTGGGCCCACGACCCCGAAGCCGAAGCACAACTGCACAACGACCTCAAAGTCTCCATCCGCTGCATCCCCCAGGATCAGGACCCCGAACCCGGCACCTGCCCCTTCACCGGCAAACCCAGCACCCAAAGAGTCATCTTCGCCAAGGCCTATTGAGCTTGTCACATCACCACTTCGACTCTCCAACAACAAAAGTCCCGTCAATCAACGCTTCTTCAAGCTTTGGATGGTCAAGGATACCAGCCGTTACATCAATGCGGGAGGAAGTCGTCGTGAGAAGCCTTTGTAGATTCGGGGCAATCTCAGGAAGAACTGACAGGTCATGGAGATTCCGGCACCTGTGAATCTGTAACACTTTGAGCTTCTTCATAACAGGTAGACCAGCAAGTGTCGCAGGGTTGGCCCACAACAACTCTAGTTCCTTCACCCCTTTGGGAATCTCAAGCCCCTCAAACGACTTCGAAGTCGGCTTGTAGCGCCAAAGGTTATATTTAGTGATTTTGGACGCCTCAATTCCAGAGTCTTTCTTGGTCCAGTGATTCACAACACTTCGTAAATTTGAAAAACGGGA
>CAYSOI010000367.1:0-2064 GCA_964432425.1 uncultured Opitutales bacterium
AGCAACTTGATGTAGGGTTGAAACACTTGGTAAGGCACATGGACCAAGACAATCGAAAGCACGGCCACGCCCAGTAACCATCTCAATGTATAATCCTCAAACTCTCCCAAGGTCTGAAAAAATTGTTCCCCAAAAGGTTTGGTCGACCTGTCATGGGAATGCGTCGGCTCCACGCACAGGCTCATCAATGCCATGGCAACAAATGCAGCGACCGCCGAAAGGGCAAAGGGAAAGGACAAGCTCAAAGCTCCAGCCAGCCCTCCGATTAAGGCTCCTGCCGCAGAAGCCCGGAAAGAGAGGCTGGAAACCCGTGCTTCGGCATCACCAAACTCTTCTGTTCGTTCCAACGCCTGATGGGTGTCATAATGAAAGGAAGCATCTGTTCCGGATTTAAAAGCAAATCCCGTTGCCATCAAAATCTTAGCCGCCACAAACATCGAAAAAGAGTCTCCAATGAAAAAGAGAAGATAGGAGAGCCCCAGCAAGGCCGCGGCAATCAGGAGAGTGGAACGGCGACCAATCTTATCCGAAAAATATCCCGTAGGCAACTCAAGCGAAACCACAGCAATGTAGTATATGCACTCCAGCAGGAGGACCTGTGAGATCGGGAACTTACTGGAAAACAGAAGAATAAACACCGGAGTCCAGAAGAGAGCATCCAGTGCCATCACAAACCCAGGGTAGAGCTTGAGATTACGTTCCAATTGTTCAGTCGAGGCCATGAAAACCAGAAGATAAACTTCGTTTTCTAAAAATGACAAAACTATTGCTGCCCCGACCAGAGAAAACCCCAATGCCACTTACCCTCACCATGAGAAAAATTCATAATTACCCAAAATTCTTGTCCTTAATAAATCAGAGAAATAGATTTGAGGGAGTCAGTCCAAAACGGATTTTGCTTAAACAACCTCTATCTAAAATGAAGATTATTATATCCATCTCACTAACAACCTTGCTCTATGCAAGTAGCCTGGTGGCTGAAGTCAAAGTGGACCGCGCCAAACTGGGTATGTTTCAACCCATCATTGATGTCGCACATAATGAAGCAAACCCCATCAATGATGCCAAAATCGACTTGGGTCGCCGCTTGTATTACGACAAACGGCTATCTCTGGACCACACGGTCTCCTGTAATAGCTGCCATGACCTGAAATCGTTTGGTGACGATGGGTTGCCGACTTCTATAGGTATCGGGCAACAAAGAGGCGGGCGCAGTGCACCTACAGTCTACAATGCCGCCATACACATTGCTCAATTTTGGGATGGACGGGCTCCGGATGTGGAAGCTCAAGCCATAGGCCCCATCACCAATCCAATTGAAATGGGAATGCCCAGTGAAGAATATGTAGTCAAAGTCCTTCGCTCCATTCCAGGATATTTAGATCATTTCAAAAAAGCCTTCCCGAAACAGAAGGAACCCCTCACCTACAAAAACATCGGCAATGCCATTGGTGCATTTGAACGGAAACTTCTTACCCCCTCCCGCTTTGATGCATACCTGAAGGGTGAGGAATCGGCTCTGACGGAAAAAGAGAAGGTTGGCCTCAACACCTTTGTCAACAAGGGATGTGCTACCTGCCATAACGGCATGGGAGTTGGCGGACACCTTTACCAGAAGCTCGGCCTGGTCAAACCCTGGCCCACCAAGGACAAAGGACGTGCAGAAGTAAAAGGCTTCGAAGCCCTGGAAGGCTTTTTCAAAGTTCCCAGCCTTCGCAATATAACAGAAACCGGCCCTTATCTTCACGATGGCTCCATCAAATCCCTCGAAGAGATGGTTAAGAAAATGGCTGAGCACCAGCAGGGCCTGATTCTCACGGATGCCGAAACGGCCTCCATCGTGACCTTTCTCGGAAGTCTCAAGGGCGAAGTAGATGCCTGCTTCATTGAAGAGCCCAAACCATATCCGAGTTCTGCCAAAACTCCAAAACCCAAGAAAATCAAATAACTCTCCGTCATAATTTGGACTCTCATTTGAGAAAATAATCCAACTGAGGGGCACTCTCCTCAGTTCCCAGAAAACGCCACTTGTGCAACCGCAAGTGGCGTTTCTTGTTTTCAACT
>CAYSOI010000367.1:2164-4668 GCA_964432425.1 uncultured Opitutales bacterium
CCAACACTCCATCACTCCAATACTCCAGAGTTCATCATGGGAGTTGACGGTATTCCCTGCTCCCAATTACGGGATTCAGGATGAAGCTACCCTACTTCCATGAAATCCATTCAGAATAAGCATTGGGGCAATTCATTGACATCAAGGGGAGAATGTACAGGATAGCACGCCCTTTTAAACATTTTACTATGTTTGAGAGGAACTTCCTCATTGCGACCTGGTCGTCGAGGATAGAACAACAACAAACAACACAGACAGACAGACAATGAAACATACAAAACTCGTTACCGGGCTATTGGTAGCGGCCCTTCCTGGCGCTGCTGCTTTTGGCGACATCTCCCTCACTGAAAACCTCGCAGTCCGCGGTTTTATCGACAGCTCCTACGTCTACGATGACCGTGGTGCCACCACCGACGAAAGCCTCGAAGTCGACGCATTCGATATCGATTTCCTTCTCAACCAAGACAAAATCACCTCCGAAATCCACTTGAGTTCCGTTGGTGGTCTCGACATTGAACAAGCTTTTGTCACTTACAACTTCGACAACGGCCTCAGCATCACCGGAGGTCAATTCCTCACCCTCCATGGCTACGAAAGGGATGAGCCTTACACGATTCTTGCCGACTCCAGAGCTTATGACGTAGGTGGCGACATGAAGCAACCTTATGCTCTTTACCACTCAGGCCTGAGAGCCTCCTACTCCTCCGAAAACTTCACAGGCACCGTCTCCGTTGTGGATTCCATCTACACCAATGACGGCGATGCCGATGACCTTGGCTTTGAAGCTCAAATTCAATTCACTGGAATTGATAACTTTGTGTTCGCCCTGGGTACAGCTCAAGACGATCAGGATGCGGCAGCTGGAGTTGACAAATACTGGAACTTCTGGGTCGAGTACAACGGTATTGAAAAACTCCTCCTTGCGGCAGAATACAATACCTACGAATTTGCCGGAGAAGATGCCAAATCCTGGCTGCTCCTCGGAAGTTATGATCTGACCGATAAAGCCAGCGTGGCTGTACGCTACAGTGATGTCGACGAAGACAATGCTGCTTATCAAGCCGACAAAATCACCATCGCCCCATCCTACGCCATCACTGACAACCTTCTCGGAAGAGTGGAATACAGCAATGGCGAAGCCGACGGTGTTGACGTTGACTTGTTTGCCGTACAATTCCTCTGGACCTTCTAATTCTGGAAACCAGAAACGATTTCAACAAAGGGTCACTCCAGAACGGAGTGGCCCTTTTTATTTTTATACAGGTCATTGATGGCAGTTGGGCATAAATAGACAGCCTTCAGCAATTCCGCCCAGACCGGGAGAGGTTCTTGTTCAAAATTCCGCCAAAATTTCCATTAGTTTTCGTTTTGGCATGGTTACTGCTAAAGGGCGACGCATCGATTTCAACGGTTTTGAGTAAACCAATGAAATCCAGCTTGAACACACAATTACTCAACAAACCAGTATAATGAAAAACACAAAACTCACGACCTTATTGCTCGCTATGGCTGTGCCGAGTGCCATGTCCTTTGGCAACATTGCCCTGACAGACACCCTGGCTGTCCGAGGGTTCATTGACAGCTCCTACGTCTACGTTGACGACGACAGAAACGCCACAGAGATGGAGACCCTTGATGTCGATGCCTTTGATATCGATTTTCTACTTTCTCAGGAGGTCATTGATGCACAAATCCAACTTAGCTCCATTGCAGATGCAGGAGCTTTTGGAGTGGAACAAGCTTTTGCTACTTACAAACTTGATAATGGCCTGAGTGTCACAGGTGGTAAGTAACTCAGCCTTCTTGGCTATGAAAGTGAGGAGCCTTGGAAAATTAAGCAAAAAACCATGGCGTACGTAATAGGTAACGATAACAAAATCCCATTCGCCGCTTATCATACAGGTGTCAAAACCAACTACACGTCCGACAATGTCTCCGCAACCCTTTCGGTGGTCGATGCAGTTTATGGCACAAACTCAGCAGGAGGATCTGCGGAAGATCTAGGTTTTGAAGCTCAGGTCAAATTCACAGGCGTGGAAGGTTTCATATTCCAAATTGGAACAGCTCAAGACGACCAAAGCGCTGCCACGGTTGATAAATTCTGGAACTTCTGGGTAAATTATAACGGAATCGACAACCTCATCCTCGGGGCGGAGTTCAACACCTACGAATTCAACGGAGAAGACGCCAATTCCTGGATGCTCATGGGGAACTACTCCTTCACCGAAAAAGCTGATATCACCCTCCGTTACAGTGATGTGGACGAAGACAACCTCGCCTATGAAGCTGACAAGTTTACGGTAGCTTCCAGTTACTCCATCACCGACAATCTTCTTGGTCGTGTAGAATACAGCATTGGAGAAGCGGATGGCTCAGACGTTGACTACTTTGCTGTCCAAGCTCTCTGGACCTTCTAATTTTTGAGGAAAACTAGGGGATTTTACAAATTCACCTATCTTTTGTTTGTTGTTCTAAGGGCCACTCCGCAAGGGGTGGCCCTTTTT
>CAYSOI010000368.1:0-4636 GCA_964432425.1 uncultured Opitutales bacterium
TTTTGTTCGTTTTTCGTAATCGGTTTTCGATAATGACGCACGACCCAGAAATCACCCGAGAGATCCTGAACGCATTTTGGAAGATCCATATCCTCTATCATGCCGCGAAAGAACCGATCTCCGGCAATTGGATGCTCAAGGAATTGCGGGAACATGGTTACGAAATCAGCCCTGGGACATTGTATCCTCTGCTCAAACGGATGTCGGAGAGAAATTGGCTCAAAGACGTGAGCCAGGAACGACAAAGCCCGAAAGATGCACGGCTTTACAGGATAACGGATCGTGGGCTGGAAGTGCTGGATGTCGTCTGCCAGCAACTCAATGAACTCAAAAGCGAGGTCTTACCCAAGAGCCAGGACTAACAAAATCTTTATCTGCAAGAAAACCCGATACTCATGACTATGAAAAGCTACCTTCCGAAATTTGCCCTTCTGGTTCTGACGCTGCCAACCTTTGGCAATGTCCGCTCTGTGGAAGTGGTCACTCCTCAAACCCGTGACATCAATATCACCACGACCCAGCCTGCGTTCGTGGAAGCTTTCTATACTGCGGAGATTGGGTCTCGGGTGCCGGGCATCGTCCAATCCGTAAAAGTCGACATTGGTCAAAAGGTAGCCAAAGGGGACGTGCTGGCCATCATTGACGCACCGGACCTCCACCGTTCACGCGATGCCATGGCCGCGGAAAAACTTGTTGCCGAAACCAAGTTGGCTGCCGAGCAAGCATTCCTTGAAGCCACAGAAGCCGAAACCAAACGGATTCTCGACTTGGTCAAAAACAACTCCGTGACGGCCAAAGCCGGTGAGGAAGCCAAGAAAAAGTCAGCCTCCGCCCAAGCTCAATACAAGGCAGCCGAAGCCAATTTGGAGGCAATGAAAGCCAGATTAGCCAAAGCGGAAGTCATGGTCAGCTTTGCGACACTCAAGGCACCCTTTGATGGAGTTGTCACCAAACGAGAATTGGATCCCGGAGACCTGATCGTTGGCAATCAGGCAAAACCGCTTCTTCACGTCGCTCAAACCAACAAACTCCGGATCGTGATTCATGTTCCGGAAAAGGACACCCAACATTTGGACATTGGCGATCCGGTCGCCCTTACCTTTGATGCGTTACCGACCCGCAATATCAATGGAACCGTTGATCGCATGGCATTGGCATTGAATTCCAAAACCCAGAGAATGCGAACCGAAGTCGACATTGAAGCCACGGCACCCCGGCTTTATCCAGGGTCTTATGGCCAGGCAGTCATCAGCCTGGAGCAAAAGCCAAACGCGATGACGGTGCCAGCAGGTTCCGTGCGATTCTCCAGTGGCGCCCCGATTGTCTATGTCGTTTCCGGCGGAAAGATTGTACATCAGCCCGTGACATTGGGAGTCGATCACGGGGTCTGGATTGAAGTGACTTCGGGGCTGAACGGAAATGAGCAAATTGTCAGCGGTTCGATTGACAGGCTCCCCGCAGGCACGGCCGTCAACCTCCGCTAAACACCCCAACAGCCAACCGCTAACAGCCCACCCCCTATGTCCGATAACAAACCTAAAAAACGAAACGGACTGGTCTCGTTTGCTCTTTCCAATCCCTACGGAGTCTTTGCTGGAGTCCTGGCTCTGGCATTTCTTGGCTTAACCGTCTTTCCAAGAATTGACGCTGACATTCTGCCGAACTTCAAGAAACCGGTCATCATGAGTTTCTTTTCCTATCCGGGATTACCGACACAGGAGATGGAAAAATCTGTCACATCCCGGGTCGAACGGGCTTTGACCCTGGCCGGAAACCGCGAACGGATTGAGTCCCGCACTCTTCCGGGAGCCAGCATGATCAAGGTCACCTTCGAAGCCGGTGCGGATTCTTCCGCCGCCATGAATGACATTTTTAATTACGAACTCAGTGACATGTTTCACTTACCTCCTGGCATTGAGTTCCCGTTCACCCTCCGAAGTGAACCTTCCAATATGCCGGTAATGCTCGGAGCCATTTCCGGAGAAGGTCTCAGCGAATCCGAACTTTACACCATCGGCTACTATGCCGTCCGAAATAAGATGGGAGGCTTGGAAGGTGTTCAGATTCCACACCCCTTTGGCGGTAAATTCCGCCAGATCATGATCTACGTAGACCCGGCCAAACTGGAAGCGTTCAAACTGACCTTCACCGATGTCGTCGATGCCCTCGAACGAAACAACATCGTCCTGGCTGGCGGCACGGTAAAAATCGGGGAATTGGAGTACCAGGTTCATCCAGTCAACACGCTACTGAACACGGAAGAGATCAACAATGTCGTGGTTGCGGTGAGGGAAGGACAACCCATTTTTATTCGAGACTTGGGCGAAGCCAAAGACGACGCAGCCCTGCAATACAACATCGCACGGGTAAACGGAAATCGTTCCGTCTACGTCCCCTTACTTCGTGAACCTGGGGAAAACACCATTCGGGTGGTGGACAGCATTCGCGAAGGCATTGCGACCGAAATCCCAAAAATGAAAGAACGGGGCGAAATTCCAGAAGTCACTCAGGTCGACCTTGTCAGTGACCAGTCCACCTACATCCGCAATGCCATTTCCAACCTCCAAACCCAGGTGCTGCTTGGAGCCTTGTTGGTGCTCATTGTGGTGATTGTTTTCCTGAGAAACGTAAAAGCCTCCATCGCCGTATTGATCCTGTTGCCTCTGGCTTTGCTAACCGGCTTACTCGGCTTCTTTTTCACCGGAGAAACGATCAATGTCATGACACTCGGAGGTCTGGCCCTGGCTGTTGGCACGGTCGTGGACGCGGGAATTGTGGTCGTGGAAAACATCATTCGACATCGCCGCATGGGCAAAGATATTCAAGTCGCCGCTCACGAAGGTACCAGTGAAGTGGCCATGCCCGTTTTTGCCGGAACCATCACAACTCTGGTTGCGTTTATCCCCGCCATTTTCCTGACCGGAATGATTCAGTTCCTGTTTGTTCCATTGGCCCTCTCCGCGGTGCTGACCATCGGGGCATCTTACATCATCGCCATGACGGTGGTGCCCGCATTTTGTGCACGTTTTCTGGGTAATCATTCCTCCAACTCAGGTTCTGCAGACAGTCAGAAATCCGGCGGATACAGCAGCCTTCTTTCCAAGTCCATCAAAGGACGTGCACTTTCCATCTTCGCGATGGCCGGTGCTTGCCTGGGTTCCTTCTTTCTCCTGCCAGCAGTGGGGACCGAGCTATTTCCAGAAGTGGATTCGGGAACCTTTGAAGTCCGCATCAAAACCATTCCAGGAACCCATCTGGAGGGCACGGAACAAGTCGTCATCAACATTGAGGAGTCTATCAAGCAAACCATCGGAGAGGACAACATACAGGCCATCATCTCCAATATCGGTCTTCCCGTCGGCAAAGGCGCAGGTTTCTCCACCATCCTGAGTTCCAACTCCGGCCCGGATACCGCCTACATCATCGTCAATCTCAAAGAAGAGGTGAAAAGGGATTCCACCCGTTCCTATGTGAGCCAACTCCGGGAAAAATGGAAAAGTGAATTTCCCGATGAAAAATTCCTCTTTGTGAGTGGAGGCATCGTGAATGCCGCCCTCAATGAAGGAGCTCCGGCCCCCATTGACATTGAGATCAAAACCGGCTCCCTGGCCACAGGTCGCGAAGCCGCCGAAATCATTCAGGATGCCATGAAGGGTATTCCGGGAGCCGTTGACATTCAGATTGCTCAGGCCCTGGATTACCCCCAGTTGGATATCAAAGTGGATCGTGCCAAAGCAGCCATCTATGGTCTCGACCAGGAGCAAGTCGCCAAAGCCGTGCTTTCGGCCTACGGTTCCAGTACCGGTTACACACAGATGATCTGGGTCGATCCCAAATCCGGAAAAGACTTTTTTATTGGTGTGCAGTTAGCTGACAATGTTGCGGAATCACTGGATGAACTTCGTTCGCTGCCCATTCGCATTCCTTCCGATGAAGGGCCTGCAACCATTCCTTTGTCCAGCATCGCCAAGGTAGACCGGGTCAACATCCCTGGCGAAATTGCTCACGCCGACATTTCACGAGTCAACAATGTGTACATCAACGTAGAAGATCGGGACCTTGGGTCCGTGGTCGCAGATGTCGAAAAACGGCTTCAGGAAGTGACTTTGCCCAAAGGCGTAACTGTTTCGCTGCAAGGGCCGGTCCTGGCAATGCGGGAAGGTTCCACGGAATTGGGATTCGGCATCCTGATTGCCGCATTCCTGGTCTTTCTCGTTCTGATGGCTCAGTTCAAATCCTTCATTGATCCGCTCATCATCATGTTGGCCGTGCCACTGGCCTTGGCTGGTGTGGTCTTGATCCTCTTTCTTACAAACACTACTCTCAACATCCAGTCCTTGCTCGGAGGGTTGCTGCTGATTGGTGTCGTGGTCAATAACAGCATTTTGCTGCTTGAGTTCGCCAATGCGGAACTGGCTCGTGGGGCCACACCAATGGATGCAGCTTTGTCTGCCGCAAAAACCCGCCTGCGTCCCATCATCATGACTTCGTTGACCCTCATTGCGTCGATGTGTCCCTTTGCCTTCGAATTGCTGCCCGGCAATGAAGCCATGGTCCCCTTGGCCCGAGCCGTCATCGGTGGCATGCTCTTCTCCACCATCCTCACCCTTTTCCTGGTTCCCACCGTGATCGCTTT
>CAYSOI010000369.1:0-4624 GCA_964432425.1 uncultured Opitutales bacterium
AGGAGAAAAGCGGTGGCAATGCAGACGAAACCAAAGCGGCAGAGCTACTTGCAGCAGAGTTACAAGCTGGACGGATTACCCTCAAAAAATGGGACCAGGAAGTGGAGCAGTGGATAGAAAGAGTGAATTTCCTGTCAACCCATTGCCCTGACTATGAAGTCGCCAAAATTGATGAGGAAGCCAAAGGTATGCTTCTACAGGAGATTTGTCTCGGTTCCATGTCTTATCGTGAGGTCAAAAACAAAGAAATTCTCCCGGTTTTGAAATCCTGGTTAGCCTCTGGAATGGAACCTATACTGGATTCAGAAGTTCCGGAATATCTTGAAATTCCTGGAAGAAAGAAACCTGTACGATTAAGGTATGATAATGGAGAAGCAACACTCTCATTAACGGTCCAGGAGTTGATGAAAGTAAAAAAGCATCCAACGCTGGCCAGTGGAACACACCCGGTTCTTATAGAAATTCTAGCACCTAACCGCCGGCCTGTGCAAATAACCCGTGACCTCACGGGCTTCTGGCTGGATTCCTATCCTCAAATCCGCAAAGACCTTCGGGGACGTTATCCAAAGCATGACTGGCCGGAATCGGTAGAATTTTAGTCTGAAGTCTGTAAGATTCGAGCCGCCAGTTCACCCTGAATGGTCTCAGTCGCCAATTCAAAGTTACTGATAAAGGGAGTTTCAAAGATCCCGATGGCAATCATGTTGGCTCCAGGGTTTCGATACCCCTTGAAGGCCGCCTCTATCCGACCAGAGGTATTATAGCCCTGCGTGGGAAAACCGGGGAACTTGCCATCCAGCAGACGATCTGGCCAATAGCATCGATAGATATGCACAGTCTGATCCTTGTATGAAAACGTGTAGGCTTCGAAGGGAACTGACTGCTCCATAAATGGAAATTTCACCTCAATGCCATGATACTTTTTAATGAGGCGATAACCTCTTAATTGAAGACAAACTTCAGGTGTGTGCACCGCCAAAGCCAGTGGAGATCCACTCCCCTGCTCCCACCGACAATAGAACCCAATGAAGCTCTGACCATTTTCTGAAGTCCAATTGGCTGAAATTGCCTGGGTGTAATTCAACTGGGCTCGAATTGCATCCGAGATCCGTTGTTTTTCATATTTGCGGGTGCCTTTATGAAAACCCACCTCAATTCTAGGGCTTTCCGGTATCTTTTTTTCATTGTAGCTGTACCAATACAATGTGAAGAGAATTGTCAGAGGAAACCAAATGGCCGCCGCGATCCCCAATTTCTTTGGATAGGGGTTCTTCAGAAAGTTGAAACTCCCATGCGTGGTGTCATCAATGTGAAATTGATTCGGTATTTTAAAAAAACGGATCAGGACAACAATCAAAAGGCAGAGTAAAACAAGAGTGCCCAAGGATTCGGCGATGCCGATGGGGTCATGCCAGCGGGACGCCATATCCGTCCCCTTGCTGGCACTAAGGTGAGCCAGAAAAGAGGCTCGAAGCAAATTGAGCATAAAGGCACAACCCAAGGCCGCAATCAGCAGGAAAAGACGCACTGGTATTTTAAGGCGTAAATACTGCCCTAAAAACAGTGCCACTACGAGGGAACTCTGCAGGCCTCGAATTCCACTACAGGCTTCATCTACCCCTACAGTACAGTTGGTAAGTCGAATCAAATTACCTTCGATTTCGGCACTTCGGCCAGCCAGCAACAAGGTTTCACAAACAAAATAACTAACCTTGTTTTGCAGGAAAGTAGCCAAACGCAAATCCCAGGAAAGGAGCCACGGAATTGATGTAGCTACAAAAAATAGTGGAAACAGGATCCGCCGCATGTATTGAACGCCGCCAGTGCAATAAAACCATGAGGCCGTTAAACCAGCGACTGGCAAAAAGATTAACCAGTTCAGAAGACGCCATTGAGGATTAGCTTCACGAATTAACCAAAGCGGGAAGTATAAAAATATACACAAAAATCCAACACTAAGCAGTATTGCTTGGCTGTGCGGAACCTTATTTCTAGTTAATGGCTCAATTTCTGTCTCTCGCCAAAGAAGAAAAATGGCCAACGGAACTGTAAGCCAGCCATAAGTATACTGAGGGTTTAGGTTCCACTGTGTCTGCAATTGTAAAATGGTCAGGAGCCAAGCCCCTCCAATTGCAACATAGGCAGGGAGAGTATCTTGGAATGAGGGAACCAATAAGTTGTCGCTAAGTGGTTTGGTTTGCACGTTGGGGCGAATGTAAAACTCAAGAGGTTGCCAGACTTAGAGGTTCTCAAACCCCTGCCTTTCAGCACGGGAAAGTTTCGCAGTAGGTACGCTTTGAAGAAAAGCCTCCGCCTGTGAAGTAAAACCGTTTTTGCGCAGAATATGTGCATACAACATTTTCCAGCCCACAGTCGCGTTTTTCCAGATAGAGCCAGGAGTATTATCCAAAGTGTCCTGCGCTAACTTTACTTCCCCGGATTTGTAGTGGGCTAATGCCATAATGATGCGGTGCTCAAGGCTCTGGGGGTCTGTAGCATAGAGGGATTTTGCGTTAAGAATCGCCTCCCCAAGGTTATTGTCTGCCAGCAAATCAAAATAAGTTTTCCTAGCACGTAGATCGGAAAGGTTGGTCGATTTGGAATAAAGAGTTCCATACCAATTGCAAAGATCATCCAGAGAGGCAGAGGCTAGACCATGGCGAATGCGTTTACTACATGCATAGGCCTCTAGGGCAGGAATGTTTTCAACGGCTTTATTGACTAGATAGAGCAGTGCCTTGGGTTCATTGGTTTTCTCCAGATACTCACAAGTTTCGATTAAGGCATCCCGGTCATCTCGAACTGCTTTGAGGATCAGGTCCAACTGCCTAAAGACTCCATCCTCATCATCGAGTTTGCCCAATGCACGTGCACGAAATGCCAACCTAAAATGGCTGGGGATCGGTGCTGCAGTTTGCTCTGTCTCCTCTACAATATGGGACCAATGGCCTAGATTGTTTAGAGCATCCAAGCGTAATGCAAATAACTTCGAGGAAGCGAGAGCCACTTCTTTTGATAAGCTTTCTGCAATTGCTTCCCACTGGTGAATCCCTGCCAACCAATAACAGAAATCATAGAGTTCTTCAGGGTTTTCTCCAGAAAGATCAAACTGAGCTTTGAGGGCTTCAATAATTTCCGAAGTATTCCCAGGCACCGCCCGTTGATAGAGAGTGGCAGCATCCAGCTTATCTCGTGTCGTTGCCAAAGGGTGATTAAACGCAGCAACGAAGATTGCGTGGGCCTCTTTTGGCGAAAAGCCATGGAGTCCAAAATAAAATCTTATAGCCTCCAGCCCTTCTTCTCCAGGTTTTTGCGCCATAAAGCCCAGAAGATCTTTGGCCTCTTTCATAAGGATCGGGTTTTTACTACGAACAGCGAGGCGAATGAAAAGAAAACGGGCAGCCTGATGATATTCTGTTTCCTCCTCGACCAGGATAATTCGCACTTGTCGTATCGCCTGATCAATCTTACCACGGGTTTCGTAGACCTTTGCCTTCAATAGATAATAAGCCAAGGGGTCAGAGGGCAATTGAAGAGGATCTATTTGCTGGAGGTGAAACTCAGCAGTGGGTATATCTCCAGCGTCTAGAGCCGTTTGTGCCAAGGCCATTTTATCCTCAGCGGATGATTGGGGATTTCCAACAATTTCCTTGTACTTCTCTAGGGCTTCTTCAGGGTTTTCCTTGTTTAGGATCTCAGCAAGTTTTCGTGAAATCTCGAGGTTATCCGGATCAAGTTTGTTGGCTGCCTGCAATTTCTCCAAGGCGGTGCCAAGCTGGCCTGGACTGGTGAAAGCTTCTGAATGTCGGGCATGTTTGGCCGCAATGCTCTTTTTTAGGCTCTGATAAACTTTGGGCGCCGTAAAAAAGGCCACAGCGACCAATAGAAGTGCCAGTATGAGAAGTGGTTGCCTGGATCGTCTCCTCATTCTTATTGCTCCATATCGTGGTCCACCATTTCCCTTATGAGTTGGTCAAAACTCTTCTTTGGCTCCCAACCTAAAACCTTTTTCGCCTTAGAAGCATCTCCTTGCAATAAAGCCACTTCAGCAGGACGAAACAACTGGGGATCCGTCCGCACAAACTCCTTATAATCGAGCCCGACATGAGAAAATGCTTTCTCACAAAACTCTCGGACCGAATGAGTTTCACCGGTAGCGACTACATAATCATCGGGCTCATCCTGCTGTAGCATTAACCACATCGCGTCGACATAATCCTGAGCATGCCCCCAATCCCGCTTGGCATCGAGATTTCCTAACTGAAGGAAATCCGCTTTCCCCTTTTTAATCGCAGCAACATGACTGGTGATCTTCCTCGTAACAAATTCATATCCGCGGCGTGGAGACTCATGATTAAACAATATCCCCGAAGAAGCATGCAAATCATACGCTTCCCGGTAATTGCGGGTTATATGAAAGCCCGCCACTTTCGAGATGCCATAGGCAGAGCGAGGATGAAATGCAGTCCCCTCATGCTGAGGCACTTCATGAGCTTTACCAAACATTTCACTGGAACCAGCAAAATAAAACCGGGCTTCGGGGGCACATTGACGCAAGGCCGAAAGCATGTAATGCGTCCCATTCAGGTTCGTGTTGATGGTCGAGAACTCATCCTCAAAAGAG
>CAYSOI010000370.1:0-3107 GCA_964432425.1 uncultured Opitutales bacterium
GGCAACTCCCAACTTGTCTAGCTTTCTGAGGGATTTGAATAAACGGACAAGATGTACTCCACCCCCCTGCGAGCCAATTCAGCGAAGGAAATTTCACGACTTTTGCAGATTTCCTTCGCTTGTTGATAGACATCATCTGGTAATTGAATTTGAGTGCGAACCATACCTCAATATGGATACGGAACATGGTGATGTCAATTTGTTGGCACAACAATCCTGCCACACTTCAGTAAATTATGCAAAATACCATGACTTAGAACCTAAGGAGACAACTGATGACTATGAACGATCCGTATTCCTGTCCTGAATTTAGGTAGACAGGAGGTTATTGGTTTGCACAAAGAAATTCCTGAGATGCGTCATTGTTCTATATCCTTCACTCTCCTCTTCATTTTATCGGTCATCACATTGCAGGCAAAGGACTTCCTGAGTGAGGTTCGGCCGTTTCTGGAGAAGCATTGTTATGACTGCCATGATGCCCGGAAGGCTAAGGCGGGGTTTCGGGTGGATCAGTTGGGGGCGGACATGTTATCGGGGAAAACGGCGGACATGTGGCTGGAGGTGATGGATCATGTAAACCTTGGGGAAATGCCGCCGGAGGATGAACCGCGACCAGACCCGAAGGTGTCGTTTGCGTTTGTGAGTCGGATTGCGGATGAACTTCGTAAGGCGGAGAAAGCGGCTCAACTCAAGGGTGGGCGTGTACCGATGCGTCGGTTAAATCGCGATGAATACGCCAACACGGTCCGGGATCTTCTCAAGATGGATGAGAGTGTATTGGCACCATTGGTAGAGGATTTGCCTGGGGATGGAAAGGCGGAAGGGTTTGACCGGCTGGGGGTGGCATTGTTCTTTGATGCAACTCAGGTGGAGCAGAGCCTGAGAGCGGCGGAACGAATTGCAGAAAAGGCAATCATTGATGAAGGTCCACCTGCGAAGAGAACCTATGTCTGGGAACCGGAACAGGTTATGGAATTTCCTGGCGAGATGTTGGATCTCTCAGAAATCACCGGAGTAGAGGGACACAAGATTCCAAATGGTCCACGAGTAGTGGAAAAGACAAAGAATGGAGCCAAATGGATTTATGGTTTTGAGGAGTTGAAGAGCGAAAAGTATTCAAAATTCTGGAAGATGTCTGAACAGTCTCCTGACCTTAGCAAGATCGTGACCGAAGATGGTTGGTACCGGGTTAGCATTCGAGCAGGAAAGGATCACGAAAATCGGTACAACCCGTTGACGATTCGATTGGATTATGCGGAGGAGACACCAGCACATGCAATGGTGGAGTTTGATTTGATTGCTCCAATCAGCATTCCCCAACGTCAATCCAGAGCGGTCTTTCTTAAAAAAAGTGAAGTCGCGACTTTAGTGCCCTACTGGAATTGTGGAAAAGGTGTCATCAACAAGAATAAGGAATACATTCGCCTCTATGACGCCGTCAAAGATGCCGCAGAAAAGGCAACCAACCGGAAGACTCCGGAGAGTTTTGAGGAACTGCAGACAGCTCGGGCTCAATTGGCCAAGTTTGAAGGTGCCGCTCATTCCCTGAGTTCACGAATTGAAGATGGCAAAGCCCCCACCATTTTCCTTGATTACATCAAAGTAGAAGGGCCGTTCCCTTCGGAAAACTCTGCATCTCAAGCCGATGAACCCGTCACCTTCCTGAAACGATTTGAAGCAGAGAAACGGGAGGATTTAGGAATCCGAATGGAAGAGAAGATGGTAAAACATCGCTTCAACAGTGAACTAAAAATGGAGAATGGCCCCTTTAAACATTGGCCGCACAAGGACGGCATTCTGATGCGTCAGGGAGGACCAGTCTATGAAAGAGGAGCCACCTATGGAAGACTCTGTCGGTTGGAGGCGTCGAACCGGATTCCAGAAGACGGATATTACAAGATTCGTTTCAAGGGCGGTGCAGATTCAGGTTACAGGGATGAGCCGATCAACGTTCGCATCCGATATGGCGGTATGTTACCCATCGAGGTGAACACAGAAACCCCGGTCAAAGGCACATTGGAAGACCCACAGGTGCATGAAGTTATCCTGTTTCTCAGGAATGGAGGCAAGGACATCACGAAACGCAATTTTGAGTTCTTTTGGAATGATGAGCGAAAGTATATCATTACAGCCGACGAAAGTAATAAGTTTTTCAGAGACATCATTGGGACAGCAGGAAAGATCCAAAAAGGAAAAGCAGCGGGCACTCTATCCGCAGAAGAAGAACAAGAACTGCGTGACTTTCTCGCAGATGCCAAAGAACGTGCGAATCAATGGAAAGGTCCTGGGGTGGTCATCAATCCCAAGCTGAAGGACAAGGAACCTCCCAAGTTTTACCTCGACTGGATTGAGTTGGAGGGACCGATTCGTCAAGAATGGCCGCCTCCAAGTCATAAAGAAGTGTTGTTTGCAGGGAACTCCAGAAGCGACGCACAATACCTCCGTGAGATCTTCCAAAAGTTCTTGCCCCGAGCCTATCGTCGGCCAGTGGAGAAAGAGGAAGTGGATTCAGTGGTATCCGTATCGGCTGCTCATCTCAAGAAGGGTGGTTCCTTTACGGAAGCAGTTCGCATTGGCCTGCAACGGGTTCTGACGTCACCGGGCTTTCTTTTCATTCAGGAACCTGCGGCCAAAACACGACCTTTGAATCAATATGAATTAGCCAGTCGATTGAGCTACTTCCTGTGGAGCACAATGCCGGATGAGCAATTGTTTACTTTGGCAGAGAAAGGACAACTTCATCAATCCGGAGTGCTCAAGTCCGAAATCCAACGCATGCTGGCCGCCCCGAAAGCGAGGGAGTTTGTTGAGAACTTCACGGGACAGTGGCTTTCGGCCCGGGAGTTTGGAAGCGTAATGCCTGCGGAGAGTTACAAGGAATACGATAAATCCCTCGAAGAAGCCTCCAAGGAGGAAGCCTTCGCCTTCTTTCAGGAAATCCTCTCCAAAGACCTCCCCATCACCAACTTCCTTAACTCCGACTTTCTGGTCATCAACGAACGCCTGGCCCGCCACTACGAGATCGAAGGCGTGGAGGGCAAAGAGTTTCGCCGAGTCGCTCTCAAACCGGAGGACAATCGAGGGGGAATCTTCGGCATGGTGGGCCT
>CAYSOI010000370.1:3207-4621 GCA_964432425.1 uncultured Opitutales bacterium
CCATGAACATTCTCAAAAAGCATCACCTTTCCCGCCGCACGATTCTTCAGGGAGCTGGAGTTTCCCTCTCGCTGCCTTGGCTCAACATCATGGGAACTCAGGCCAATGCGGCGGCCACAGGTTCAGCTTTTCCAAAACGTTCGGTATTCACCATGTGGGGACTGGGTATCAATGGTCGTGATTTTACTCCCCGCTCCTACGGCAAAGATTATGAGATGACGCCGATCCTCAAGCCATTGGAAAAGCACCGGGAAGATTTCACCGTTGTTTCCGGACTCAAGTTGACCCACTCCGGCGGACACAGTGGTGACCGTACTTTCTTAACCGGAACCAACACTCACAAATCCGGGGCAAAACTCCGCATCTCCGCCGACCAGGAACTCGCAGAAGCTGTCGGTCGTGAGACTCGATTCCGTTCCCTCTCCCTTGGCATTCGTCGCGGCACAGGTTTTGGCAATCCTCAGGACAACACTCTTTCCTGGTCCAAAAGTGGCACACCCATCCCTGCAGAGAATCGCCCTCACATTCTTTTTGATAAACTCTTCCGTCCCGACACTCCTGAATCCCTGGCCCAACGCGAAGCTGAGTTCGCCCGCCGCACCAGCATTCTGGATTCTGTTCGTGAAGAAGCCAAACGTCTCGAAAACTCCCTCGGTAAAGTCGACCAGGAGAAACTGGATGAATACCTGACCGGAATTCGCGATCTCGAAGCTTCCATGCAGGAAGAAAAAGACTGGCTCTACAAACCGAAACCGAAAGTCGAAGGCATTGATTTCGGAGATGAACAAGGACTCGATCCGGAACGCGGCAAACTCGATTACAGCCGCTACCAACGCCGGATGTTTGATGTCATTACTTTGGCCCTGCAAACCGACAGTACCCGGGTCATCGCCTACCAACCCCGGATGGACAACAGTGACGGTACCGGAGCTTTCAAATCCAAGGGCAATCCTTACGGCTACCACACCATGACCCACCACGGCGAAGATGCAGACAAGCTCAAGTGGTGGACCTTTTCCGACGTTTTGTACATGGAAGAATGGGCTTACTTCCTCAACAAACTCAAGAATGTGCAGGAAGGCGAAGGCACTTTGCTCGACAACACTATGGCCGTCTACTCTTCCACTGGCGGAACGATCAATGCTCACAACAATCACCACCTCCCTGCAATCCTCTGTGGAGGAAAAGGTCTTGGCGTGCAACACCAGGGTCACATCCAACAGGAAGATGCCTATCTCGGCAACCTCTGGCAAACCATGTTCGGCTTCATGGGTGTGGAAATCCCAGACAACTTCCAGGGCGGAGAAGCCGATGGCGTGATCAAGGGATTAGTGTAAACTTCCCTTCGCATCAAAGTAGCAGAAGATGCCAAATCTTCTGACTGGATGTAGGAATTGCTAGTATATTCCGATAC
>CAYSOI010000371.1:0-4612 GCA_964432425.1 uncultured Opitutales bacterium
TATTGGCTTTTTCTACCTTTCTGAACCTTCTGATAATCAAGGTAATCAACACAACTTTTCGAACATTAAAGTTCTAGATAGTCTTCAAGTCGCAGTTACACCTGAAAGTGGTTTTCTCAGATTAGATTATCCTGGAAAATATCATGCATACTTGGAACAAGCAGTTATAATTAAACCATCACTAGAAAATTCAGCTTCATCACAAAGCGCACCAATAAACTCATTTAACCCAAGAGTACCCGACTTATCTCAACTAGCGCAATCTGATTGGAAAAACCTTTGTGCTCCTACTGCAGGTGCAAATATTTTATGGTATATATCAGCTACCGGTGACCCCACTTTAAGCATCAGAAGGAATTTGTTACTACCTGATACAACCTCTGAAAGTGAGGTCGCCAATCAATTTATTAAGAATCATCCAACGAAGTCCTTGTCAGCATTGATGGAAACCAGCCCTGAAGGAACCACTACTAAGGGTATTCTTACTGGCCTCTATAAATACTTAAATCATGACAATAGTTCAGATTGGGAAGTATCTAGCTTGGGTGAGAGAGTAAAGCCCTTATCTGTATGGTCTCAACTAACTAAAGCGATTCATGCTCAAAGTGGTGTGATGATAATGATTAAACTTGATTCATTGCCAGATGATTTAAACCAGAGAGCAACGTTGTATTCTTTCCAACAAACTTCCAAAGGTGCACCATCAAACAGCACGCTAAACCAAGATAAATCTCATTCAAATTGGCATATCAAGGTTGGCCACCATTCCGTTAAAACTAATGGGCATATAGAATTTCAGCTTCTTGCGACTTCTCAGACTGAAAAGAATGAACTTCCACGAGAGGCTATTTGGACTATCACTGAACTCGGAACGGGGCAGGTTCGATCTGAGAAACCTGATAATCTCAACTTGATAGTACTTCCTCCAGGCTATTACCACATCTTTGTCGAGGGAACTAATTCAAACAACCAAAAGTTTCAGGCAAAAACTGAACTTTCAGTAGGCTTGAAATCAGTCATAAAGCAAAATCCTAAGTAACCTTTTGCTATAACATATAAGGTCCGAAGTACTTTTCAAAATCCTAGTCTGATCATTTCGCCGAGGGTGAACAGTAAGGCCAAGGTTTTCATTAATGCAGCGCCTTTGCCTCCTGGATAAAGCAAAACGGCATCGGCATACTCTACCATTTCCTTGTTTCTAATTGGAGCCTGTCCCAGTCGCGTGCATCCCGCTTGAGCAAAGGCTTTGTTGGGTTCTGAGCAGTATAATTTTCTAGAAAAATATATGCCATGCGCTGTGTTCGAGTATACGAAATGCATGAATGGATTACAGAGCGTATAAGGGAGTATGAAGTTGTTGAGTCCGTGCCTCTGGATGGTTTTAATAAAACGGTGAGAAATTGTAGGGCGACTCTCATTCTTCGGCGAATGTCCTGGTTCACCCTAGAACCGCAAGAGAAGGGTTGAAGGCTGCAAGCTTGTAAACTCGAAATGTCGGTTCGTGGCGTGCAACAAAGGGGTACCGGGTTGAACTCGGGCATTGGAGCCGAAAATCTGAGTTCGAGTCCTTGTCCGGAGCACCATTAAGAATTCTCTGAAACCAGCCTTGCCGGAACCTCAATCAAGGCAAAGGCGTCATGAACAAGCACCTCAGGTAGGAGATAAGGTGATCCGGGCGCAGACCCAAATCGTTGGTTTACTCGACTGGTGTTGCCCTTCGGCTTCCTGGTCCAATCTTCTCCATTCACATCCAATCAACCATGCTCATTCCTTTTACAACCAGTTCCAGAATTATACTTGGGTTTGTGGGTCTACTCTATCTGCTGCTTGGCATATCCTGTGCAGTTGCCCCCGAAAAACTAGGAAAAAGTATGGGCTACAGTTTTAATGAGAAGGGAGTCGTCGAGTTTGTTGTGCTCTATGGTGGGTTAGAGATCGGCATGGGTTTGGCCATGATCTTTGCCTCCATGTCCAAGGTGCTTTTTCCGGGAGTCTATTTTATGACGATGGTTGTATCGCTGGCTCTTCTTCTGACCAGAGTGTGGATGCTCATTTCACGGGGGATGGGAAATAAACTGGATGCTCTGCTGTTGATTGAGTTGGCCATTGCAGGAGCCTTGCTTTGGCCATTTCTTCGTTCAAAATTCAGTTGAAGAATGTAGATTTTGATTCCCGTAATGATGAAATGAGTGAACCCATAAACACGTTAAGAGGATATCCTCTGCATATTCCTGACGCCGAGGTCACTTACTTCCCAAATCTTTTCCCCTCCGCTCAGGCCACCATGCACTTTAAGCAGCTGGCAGAAAACATTGATTGGGTGCAAAACAAAATCACCATGTACGGGAAGGAAAACCCGGTACCCAGGCTCGAAGCTTGGTATGGGGACGAGGGAATGCATTATTCCTATTCGGGAATCCAGATGGAGCCGAAACCCTGGACGGAGACTTTGTTGGAATTGAAGTCAACTGTGGAACCCATCGCCGGCACAATATTTAATTCCGTCCTGATTAACTACTATCGAGACGGAAATGACCGGGTAGGCTGGCACAGTGATGATGAGAAGGAACTGGGGGAAGCTCCCATTATTGGCTCGGTCAGTCTTGGAGGGGAAAGAAGATTCAAACTTCGCCACAAACAATACGCCCTCAACAGGCAAAAAGCAGAGCTGATACTGGAGAATGGAAGCCTTCTTATGATGAAGGGCGATACCCAAAGATTTTGGAAACACGAAATTCCAAGAACGGCAGTACCCGTAGCGGGCAGAATCAATCTGACCTTCCGAGTCATTCGCCGGAGTTGAGCGATTTGACCAAATCTAAAAAGTTGGATTGTCCTTCAGGAAAATGAATTGGGTTGGAATTCACGATTCAGCGGGTGGCGGTCTATACCGGCACGATAAATCGTGAACTCCAACGAATGCTCAACCCTTATTGATTTGGGATTACTGGGCAATTGGACTGAACTCCGCAAAACGAAGGATACAGGACAACAAAAACACCATTCCCCAAGTGAATGTTCTGATCCAATTCCAGTGGATGAGTTTTTCAATTAAATGGAGACTCCATCCTAATCTGAGCTGATTATGAAGCGGTACAAATATGGAAAAAGTAAGGTACCAGGCGGCGAGAACCCCAGAAAACTTGAGACCCGTGAGAAGGTGAAAATGCTGCACAAGGAGGAAGCTGGCCTCGACAAACTGAACCGTCATCACTGGCATCACAAAGAATGTGATCTTTCTACAGTAAGCTTCGTGCCAACTACGGAAATGCAGCTCTTGAATGAACTGAAAAGCTGGATAAATGATGACTTGCACCAGTAGGAGCAGAAGAAGCATGGTAAAGTCGATTGCCAGAGCGGATTGGTTAAGATATTCCATAGTGTGTGTGGAGGGTTCAGGTGGACTCAGTTTCGGGAACGTTGTTGGAGTGTCGCGAAGGCATTCAGCCCGGACTGAACTGCTCCTTCGATGCTTCCATTTAGAAAATATTCACCGGCAAAGATCACTTCGGGATGACTGGGCTTGGTATCTGAAAAAAAACCAGGTTTCTGCGACAAGGTACCCTTGCGGAAATTGAAGTTGTGGATCAGACGGTAATGCTTGGGTGTTCCGCCATAAAAGTGGCTCAAACGTGAGGCAATCTCAGCCTCCAAGGTTGCAGAATGGGTCGCATCTCCAAGGACGCTAACCGACAAAAGAGTTTCTTGTGGTGGTGCATACCCAGGTGCGATTGCGGAAACAAATGCCACATGATTGAGGAGGTCATCCTCTGGAAACAGGTGAATATAATTCCGGTACAGAGCCTCAACAGAGGTGGCGTAATAAAGTGTGCAGACGGGGTGGTATGCGTATTTCACCGGACTGGAAAGCTGTACGCTCTCTCCTGTGAGAACCAAGTGCTCATACCCCAGTACCCTTCCATCTCCAAGCCGGATCTGCTTATTGGGCAAAAGACATTCTACGGAGGTATTGAGAAGCAACCTCTGAGGGTCGATTTCCCTCGCCATTGTGTCAGGAATTTCCTGCATGCCCTGAGCAGGTAGAGAAGCATATCCTCGATTGAAGGAAGAGAACACATACTTGAAAAACTGGCTGGCTGTGGACAACTCGTTTTCCAGAAACACTCCAGAGAAAAAAGGCCGAAAAAAGTAGTCGATGAACGTTTGGGAGAATCCGTAATTCTGAAGATAATCCGCAGTGGACATGCGATCTTCAGGACAGCGACCTGGATCAAACCCAGCTAACGCCTGCCGAAGTTTCTGTACCTTCCACTTGTCCATCAAGGTTGCCTTTGGAAAAGTGAGTGTTTGGAACAATGAAGCGGGATCGCGAAATGGGTCCGAGAGTACTTTGAACTTTCCATTGATGTGGACAGCGGCACCTGGCTGAAAACGCAGGTAATCGACCTGAGCTTGGCCGAGGAGTTCATTGGTCGCAGAGTAAGAGGTGTTGTAAACTTGAAACCCCAGATCGAGTACAAACCCATCTTGCATGATGGAGCCAACACGGCCACCCAGCCGGGATTGTTTCTCGATCAGGAGAAAGTCGACACCCTGTCTCTGGCATTTTGCAGCACAGGCCAGACCGGACAAACCCGCTCCGATGATCAAG
>CAYSOI010000372.1:0-4583 GCA_964432425.1 uncultured Opitutales bacterium
TTTTGAGAGCCACTATAATCGATTTGGTATTATTGTAACGAAGCCTTGACAACCCTATGTACTCGGGACGTGTTCAAGGAATGATGATTAGACCGAATCTACTGAAATGGACGACCTTGGGTGTCCTCGGGATGCTTTGTTCAACAATGTGCCTGATTGGTGCAGAGGGACTCTCCAGTGAGGATCTTGAGCCCGGTGACAAAATGTTGCTGGAGAGCGTTTCTGGAACGCATGCCATGTATCACCTTTGGCCAGAAGATGGTCGTCGAGCGGATGACCCCTCCAAAGACATTCAGGAGATTTTTAACGGCAGAATTCGCAATGTATCCCGCCCAACCGTGATGGTGATGACACCTAAGAAACCCAATGGGAAAGCCGTCATTGTGTTTCCTGGAGGCGGTTATCGTCATTTGGCTGCGAAAAAGGAAGGGAGTCTGGTTGGAGAATGGTTAAACAAACAAGGCATCACTGCCTTTGTTGTGAAGTATCGAGTACCTTCCCGAAAAGACGTCAATGTGGCCCTTCAGGATGGCCAACGTGCCATTCGCTTTGTCCGGGGAAATGCCAAGAAGTTTGGCGTCGATCCCAAGAACGTTGGAGTCATGGGCTTTTCTGCCGGAGGACATTTGAGTGCCTCCATGATCCATCAGTTTCAGAAACCCTCCTATCCCAACCACGATGATCTGGACAAACACTCCTGCCGACCAGACTTCGGAATCCTCGTGTACCCAGCCTACCTGGATCGCTCTCAGGAATCCAACAATCCCTTAGGCAAAGTAGCTGACCCTGAGATCCCAATCTACATCACCATCTCAAAAAAGGACCGCTTCATCCAAGGCATCGAGACCTACCTCCCTGTCCTCAAAAAAGCCAAAGTCAACTTTGCCTATTTCCCCTACGAAGAGGGAGCACATGGAACAGGTTTAGGAGGCTTCCCCTGGACTACATCCTGCCAGAAATGGATCAGCAAACTGTAGCACCCTGGGAGGGTGGACTTTCCAGTCCGCCTCATACGGCATTCCTACGCCAATAGATCCCCAATCGGATACGCCGCTTCCACTCCCGTCAAACGATCATCCAGTCCCTGGAACGGGAAGGTAAACGCATGGTTATCAATCCCCATGCAATGCAGGATCGTCGCATTGAGCTCATTCAAATGAACCGGATCCTTGGTGATGTTGTAACTGAAATCATCTGTCGCACCGTAAGTAATACCCGGCTTGATGCCACCACCAGCCATCCACATACAGAAGTTTCGGGGGTGGTGATCCCGGCCATAGTTCTCACGGGTCAACTTGCCCTGGCAGTACACCGTACGTCCGAACTCTCCGCCAAAGACCACCAGGGTATCTTGTAGCAACCCCCGTTGTTTCAGATCCTTCAACAATGCCGCCGTAGGTTGATCCACATCCATACACTGTTGCTTAATTTGATTTGGAAGGGAGCCATGTTGATCCCACCCGCGGTGTAGAATTTGAACACAGCGTACACCCCGCTCAATCAGGCGGCGGGTCAGGATTGCGGAATGGGCATAAGTTCCCGGCTTCTCCACATTGGGGCCATACATCTCCTTGGTCGCTTTGCTTTCTTCTCCAAGGTCCGTCAGTTCCGGCACACTGGATTGCATTCGGAAGGCCATCTCATATTGGGCAATGCGGGACTGTGTTTCCGGATCACCAAATCGCTCAAAATTCTTCTCATTGAGTTTACCCAGAGCATCCAACATCGCCCGACGATTACCTGGAGCCACTCCCGGAGGGTTCTTTACATACAGCACCGGATCACCACTGCCACGCAGTTTCACGCCATCATACTTGGACGGCAAAAAGCCACTCGACCACATTCTGGTAAACAAGGCCTGACTTGGATTCTTCACTGTCGGAGTAAACACCACAAAGGCGGGCAAATTCTGGCTCTCGCTACCCAGGCCATAACTGATCCAGGATCCAATGCTCGGTTTCCCCGGAACTTCACTGCCGGTCATCACAAAGGTGCAGGCCGGATCATGATTGATTGCCTCCGTATGGACCGAACGTATCATCGCGATCTCATCCGCAATGGTCTTCATGTGCGGAATCAACTCACTCATTTCGATCCCGGATTGCCCACACTTCTCAAAGGCAAATTTACTCGGAGCGACCGGAAAACGCTTCTGCCCGCTGGTCATGGTCGTAATCCGCTGATTATTCCGCACCGAGTCCGGTAGATCTTGATCGAAGTGCTTGTCCAAGACCGGCTTGTGGTCGAAGAGATCAATCTGCGAAGGAGCTCCGTTCATGTGGAGGTAGATCAAGTTCTTCGCCTTCGGGGCAAAATGTGGAAATCCCGGCAAAGCAGGATGCATGTTTTGAAAGCCCTTCGTCTTTCCTTGCATTGCCTTGTTCCCAAGAAGCTGAGCCAGAGCCAATCCGCCCATTTTCAATCCAGCTCCCTGAAAGAACTGACGGCGGTTTTGTTGATGATGAAATTCGAATGCTGGGTTCATGATAAATCTTCAATTAACAATTCATAAAGCCCCAACGGGGCGAAACACGATAGCCCAGGGTCCCAACCCTGGGTCTTAAGAAAGAAAAATTAATCAGCCCTGAAGGGGCGTAACAAAATCGGTCCTTACCATTTAATGTGTTCCGCACTTTCAGTGCTAATCTCGATGGCTTTGCACGTAACCCAGGGTTGGCACCCCGGGCTGTCCTGTTATGCCCCGTTGGGGCTTCTGTTGTGAAGTTCAAAGTCATCAAAGCTCTCCGATTAGTTTTTGTTCACAACTTCGTCTAAATTGAGGAGCAGGTTCGCGACCAACGTCCAGGAGGCCAACTCCACCTGGTTCAACTCCGGGTCAGCTTGGCTTTCCCCGTACTCGATCAACTTCTTGGCGGCCTCCTGATTGGCTTGGTAGTCGGTTTTCTGTTGATGGAGCAATCCTGCAACCACTTTCGTTTCATCCGCTTGTGGGTTTCTGGATGTCACGGTTTTCCATGCCCAGTTGATTTTGTCTGCATCTTCTTTTCCACCTTCCTTGAGAATGCGTTGAGCAAAGTTCCGGGCGGCCTCCACATGTTGGATGTCATTCATGAGTTGCAGGGCCTGCATTGGAGTGTTGCTACGACCTCTGGATGGACAACTTAACTCACGATTCGGAGCATCAAAACTGGTCATGAAGGGCGGGGGAGCAGTCCTCTTGAAGAAGGTATAGATGCTGCGGCGATACAGATCCTCTCCCTTGCCTTGTTTGTAGTTCCGGGTGTTGCTGGAGGCAAAGCCAACAGGCTCCCAGATATTGGGCGGCTGGTAGGGCATGACACCTCGACCGCCCATCTTCTTAACCAGAAGTCCGCTGTGGTATAGAGCCTGGTCCCGCAGGACTTCCGCATCCAGTCGATGACGTGGGCCACGTGCCAACAAACGGTTCTCCGGATCTTTTTTGAGCAGTGCAGAAGACACCTTGGAATCTTGCCGATAAGCATGGCTGGTCAACATGCGGGTAATGAGTTTCTGCAGGTCCCAACCATCTTCCACAAACTGGGCTGCCAACCAGTCCAGAAGTTCCGGATGACTGGGAAGGTCTCCTTGTGTGCCAAAGTCACCACTGGTTTTGACCAGACCAACACCAAAGAACTGTTGCCAGATTCGATTGACGGCCACCCTTGCGGTAAGCGGATGCTTTTTATCCAACAGCCAATTGGCCAAATCGAGCCGGTTGTAGTCCCGATCCTTTGGCTTTTCAGGAAGTGGAGGCAAGAAAGCCGGAACATCCCGGGAAACCTTTTCGCCCGGTTGGTCATATTGCCCCCGCATCATCACAAAGCTCTCCCGGGCCTTGGGCATGTCGGCCATCACAAACGTCACCGGAATCTTCTTCTTCACTGCATCCCGTTCAGCGATCAATCGAGCCTTCTCCTCCTTCAAGTCTGACAGCTTTTTTCCGCCACCTTTGTACACCGCCACCAACCATTCCGAAAAGGCTTTCTTTTCCTGGTCTTCGTTCCATTTGTCCGAGGGCTTGCCGCCAACTCGTTTGTTCACTTCTTTATTCCGTTCTTTCGGAGGCAATGCCTTCCAGGCCGCCCAGGAAAAGTCAGGATCTGTGGCTGGGTCCACTTTGTTGAAAACGCCCGATTTGTCCCAGTATACCTTGCCATCAAACTGTGTGTAAGCCCAACCATTGAGCTTGTCGCCGGGTTTCAATCCCACTTTGTCGGCGGGCACTTCCAGGCGTACCCAACTTCCGGTCTCTGGCAATTTCCCCATGTGCCAACGGCTGCCGGTTTTGTCCGTGCCCCATTCAATCTTGTTTTCTCCCCAGTAAGCTCTGTGATCCCAATTGCCGTTGTTGAACTGTAGCATGATTTCCTTGGGCGGATTCAGTGTGTCGAGGTAGACGTAGGTGAAGAAGATGGCCCCTTTTTCCACCACCAGAGGTGGATTCGCTCCGGTAAAGAAATGCTGACTCAATCCTGTCGCTTCCCGGACGCTGGCTTTCTTGCCGCTATACACAGGCTCAGGCTTCTCCACAAACTTCCAGGGCGTATTCCCCTGGGCCGCAGCTTTGGCAGGCACGGCATCCTCAATCCAAACTGTTTCAT
>CAYSOI010000373.1:0-4582 GCA_964432425.1 uncultured Opitutales bacterium
GTTCGTTCCTCACTTAACCCCATGCTAATGGCTGTAATCCCTCCGGGATATTTAGAGATCTATGTTTCTTACCAATCGATTGGTAAGAACGGCACACGTAGTCCTTATAAGTCGTATAGGACCTATGGCTCACACCGCTAACTCCCAGCCTTTGCGATACTTCCTTCGGATGTACTGGTCGGCTTTGGGTTGGCCAACGGCCTTGAGGTTTTCGGCGTCCCACTTGATCTTCTCGCCGAGACGGATGGCGACGTTGCCAAGGAGAACCGTTTCTGAGAAGGGACCGGCGAGGGAGAAGTTGGATTGCGGGGGATGCCCTGCATTCTTGATGGCATTGATCCATTCGAAGTCTTCGTCCTTGGTCCGGGGGATGAAGGGTTCTGGGGCTTTGAAGCCTTCTTTTACGAAGTCCAGATACCCTTTTTCACCAGTGGTGGTAGTTCCATTTTTGTGCTTGATGACAAAGTTGGTGGATCCGCGATTGAAGTACAGGGTGCCTTTGGTGCCAACGAGGATGGAGCCAAATTTTGAGGAACCTTTGGCCTTGCCATCTTTGTCGCGTTTGTAGAGCTCAATACCTTCCCAGAGTTCTTTGGGAGGAACAACCGGCTCATCTCCATCTTTGCCGTCATACCACTTGAGAGTCACAGGTGGTTTCTTGCAGCGTTCAGGGAATTGATAGGTAACAATGGACCACTTGGGCGGAGAGACGGCCGTGTTGCCACCGGACTCAGCTTCCACAGTATCGGGAGCTCCCAGTTCCAACGCCCACCAGGCCATGTCCATGATGTGGCACGCCATGTCGCCAAGGGCTCCGGTTCCGTAATCCCACCAGCCTCTCCAGGAAAATGGGAGTACGCCTTTGGCGAAGTGACGTTTCGGAGCGGGGCCGAGCCAGAGGTCCCAGTCCAGACCTTTGGGAATGTCTGCTTTGGCAGGATATTTTTCCATACCTTGAGGCCAAATGGGGCGATTGGTCATGACGTGAGCCTCCGTGACATCGCCAATGATTCCGGCACGAATCAACTCCACCGCACGACGAATGGGTTCTCCGGCATGAGCCTGGTTTCCCATTTGGGTGATCAAATTCTTTTCTTCTGCCACCTTTGTCATGAGGCGGGATTCTTCCACAGACCAGGTCAGGGGCTTTTGGCAGTAACAGTGTTTGCCCAATGACATGGCCAGGAGTGAAGCCGGGGCATGTACATGGTCGGGTGTGCTGACCGTAACGGCATCAATGTCCTTATCCATTTCCTCCAGCATTTTGCGGAAGTCCTGGTAAACTTTCACTTTGGAGTCACTCTCGGTGAAATAATCAATGATACGGCTACCACGATTGAGGTCCACATCGCAGAGGGCGACGATTTTACCGCCATGTTTATCCGCTCCCATCACATCACTGGAGCCTTTGCCACCGACTCCAATGGAAGCAACATGAACCCGACCATTGGCACCAAAGATATGGCTGGGAAGATAGTTGCAGGCCAAAGTGGAGGCCGCAGCAGTCTTGAGGAATTTTCTACGAGAAGTGGAATACGTTTTGGTGAATTTCATCGTTAGAGGATTGCTTGGGTAAAGTCCATTTGGACGGAAAAAGTGTGAAAATGTTCAATGCAAATGGGCTGAAAAACCCGATCTAAATTATCATGATCGGTCCAATCCGTCTGATCCGACAGATCGGACCGATCAAGATCCAAACTGAATGCGGCTTGAACTTCAAACCAGGGTCTGACAAAACCAACCCCAAATGTTAAAAGATTTTTTAAATTTGGACCAAATTAAGGAACGTCTGATTCGATTGGGAGAGGCGTTGATTGACCAGAAGAACGCGGTAGTGGCTGTGCCGCCGTATCAAAACAAAGATGGGTTCTGGTTTGGGGGCGGGAACATCATTCAGGAGAAGGATGGCACCTTGTTGCTGACTGGCAGGTACCGGAATTTTGGAGATTCCCGGACCGGAACAGGTGCAGGAGAACGTGGGTTGGAGCTGGCAATCTTCCGGGCTGACTCGCCTCAGGGGCCGTGGATGAAGATTAAGAGCTTCTTCAAGAAAGATTTGTATATCGGTGCACTGGAGGTGGTCTCGATTGAAGGGTGTGGGTTGGTTCACAAGACAGACGGCAGCGGTTATGTATTGTTCATCTCAACGGAGAAAGATCGGAGTTACCCAAAGGATATCGCCGATTATCAGAAACCGGGAACAGGAGTGTGGAGCATTGATGCCATTGAAGGGCCCTGGGTGGAAGATTTGAATGCGGAGGATATTCAGGAATTGCTACGTTCGGAAGACCCAAGGGATCTTCACTGCAAGGACCCAGTGCCCTTCATCAATGAACAGGGCAAGGTGTCCATGATCTACTGCCACCACCCCTACAGTTGGAGTAGTTCCAATACAGGAATTGTTGACCTGAACCCAACCCACCTTCACATCGAAAACCACCGGGAGTTTTTTATCCAAAGAGGCACGATTTGGGACGTGGCTTGTACCCGTGTCACCGAACGTCTGGAACTCCCGCAAATGGGCGTATTGAAAGATGCCCCGAAAATGGTCCTGTATTTTTATGATGGAGCCGAATGTTTGCGGAGATTGGACGACAATCCATTGGCAGTGAAACGTCCTCGTGGTTGGTCCTGTGAAGAAATTGGGGGGCTGGCCTTTGGACTGGCATCCGGAGCTGGCGAGGTCGAAAAACTGTCGATCAACTTTCCCTTATTCACTTCTCCAATGGGAACAGGCTGCAGCCGTTATGTCAGTGCCTGCTGGACCAAGCAGGGACTCCTGGCGACCTGGCAACAATCCCAGGACAATTTATCCCAACCCCTGGTCTCTCATTTCCTGCCCATGGAACAAGTCGAAGATATTTTATCATGAAAGAATTAAATACACATCCCAAGCATATCGGTCGCCGTAATTTCCTGCAAACCTCCCTTGGTGGACTGGCCGCAGTGGGGGCCGCCCAATCCGTTGCCACAGCCCAAGTGCCAAGGGATGAAGTCGCCAACGATTTCAAAATTACCAAAGGCTGCATCCGCCAATCGGTCATGGGGTGGTGCTTCAAACCCATGCCTGTCCCGGAATTGGCCAAAGTCTGTAAGGATATTGGCTTGGTGGCGATGGAAGGAGTTTCGAGAAAGTTTTATCCCGAAATTCAAAAACTTGGCCTCCACATTTCCCTCGTCGGAAGTCATGGCTTCAAAAATGGTCCTGTCGATCCGGATCATCATGCCGAGTGCCGGGACAAACTGAATGATGCCTTGGATCTCTGCATCCAGGAGGGCTACAAACGGGTGATCACCTTTACCGGTTTTGCGAAGAAAGGCATTACTGACCAAAAGGCTGGCGAGAACTGCATCGAGTTATGGAAATCCGTTCTTCCCAAGGCGGAGAAGCATGGCATCCAAATCTGCCTGGAGCATTTGAACACACGGGATGACTCCCATCCCATGAAAGGGCATCCCGGTTACTGGGGAGATGATGTCGATGTCTGTGCCGACTTGATCCGGAAAGTCGACTCCCCTTCCATGAAACTTCTCTTCGACGTCTACCATGTGCAGATCATGAACGGAGATGTTATTCGCAGAATCCATCAGCACAAAGACATCATCGGTCACTACCATACCGCAGGCAATCCCGGTCGGGCCGAACTGGATGATACCCAGGAGATCAACTACCCCGCCGTCATGAGAGCGATCAAGGACACCGGATACACCGGCTATGTCGCTCAAGAATTCATTCCGACCTGGGATGACAAGATCGCTGCTCTGCGCCATGCCGCCAGCGTTTGTGATGTATGAATTTTGAAACGATAAAGATGAAGACCTTTCAATACTGCCTGAACACCAGCACGATCAAACCACAGCCTCTGCTCAAGAAAATTGAACTCGCCGCCCAAGCCGGGTTTGCAGGCATCGAGCTTTGGATCAATGACATCTACGACTTCATTGGTCGTGGCGGAGAAGTCCGGGATGTGGAGCAAGCTTTGTCAGATCATGGACTCTTCGTCCCCAGTGTGATCGCCATTCGCCAGTGGGGCGACATGGACGGCTGGGAATACCAATTGGTGAAAGATGAAGCTCGTCGACGCTTTGCCTTGGGAGCCCGTCTGGGAGCCAAATACATTGTGGCGACTCCACCTTTGGAAAAGGAAGAACAATCCCATCTTCCCGCCCGCTACAAAGACCTCCTCCAAATTGGCCGCGAAGAAGGCATCAAGCCCACCTTCGAATACATCAGCTTCTTCAAATCCGTCTACAAACTCTCCGATGCCTGGCGAATTGTTCAGGAAGCCGATGATCCGGACGCTACCCTCATTCTCGACGCCTTCCACAACTGGAACAGCAACTCCACCCTCGACGACCTTCGCCAAATCCCCGCAGACCGCATCAGTCACTACCACATTGATGATGCCCACCCGGACAAAGCCCCCTGCACCCAAAAAGACCCGGACCGAGTCATGATTGGAGAAGGTCAGATCGACCTCGCCGCAGAAATCGCCGTCCTCCGCGAAATCGGCTACTCCGGCACCGTCAGCCTCGAACTCTTTAACGAAGAACTCTGGTCCAAAGACCCCGCCGAAGTCCT
>CAYSOI010000374.1:0-4577 GCA_964432425.1 uncultured Opitutales bacterium
GGGAATACGCCCGCCGCGCCAGCAAATCCACTCTGTCACCAGAGTGGCTACATATTAGGATCGGTAGCCACGTTGGTCACAACGTGGACGTTAGGATGCACGGCTCATTTATCGAGGATTCGGTTATTCCTGCGTTCCACTACCATAAACCCTAGGGGGTGAGGTACGAATTTTCGCCCTATGGGATGGCTGAGAATTCGTAGCGGGATTTGCTCAAAATTCGGACTTTCCAGGTCAAATGCCATCCTGAATCAGAAGATTTTGCATCTTCTGCTACAATTCTTCTCGGTTTCGGCATGGGTTTCCAATTTGGATCGACTCTCATGTTTTCTTGGCTTTAGAAGTGCTCAAACTTCATTAGATAGGGTAGGACATCATGGAAGAACCTAGCGTAGAAACGTTGAAAGATCCCAAACTCCCCCTTGCCCTCCTCTCCTCACTGCTGCTCGTGCCGTTGGCCGCTTTGAGCGCAGAGGACAAGCCCGCTTCCGCAAGCAATGCCGAACATCCCAGCATTGATCGTATTTGGCTGGGGCATCGTTCACAAGATCCTGGCAAACTCGTTGTCAACTGGATGACAAAGGAACCGGGGGATTCAGTGGTTCGATTTGGCAGGACGGCGGAGTATGGACAAGAAGTTCGGATCGCCAACAACTCGACGATCCACCATGTTGAAATCCCGATCATAGAATCAGGCGGAGTCTATCACTACTCGGTCCACACCGGTAATCAGTCATCCGCGGATGCCCTCTTCAAGGCGTATCCGACCGACGAGTTGAGAGTGGCCGTCGCCGCGGACTGGCAGCGATTGCCGGATCTGTCGGCCATCAAGAAGGACGACGTGCATCTGCTGCTGACTGCGGGGGACAACATCTCCAGTATCCATCAGCTTTGTGGACCCGGAAACATGGAGTGCGTGAAACCCTACGCCCGACTGATCGACCGGTACCCTGGGCTGTTTCGTTCGGTGCCATTCATGCCCGTGCTTGGCAACCATGACAAGCAAGTCAGGCCGCGGGGCAGCAAGCCACCGGAGCAAGCGGTCTATGACATCGACGCCACCGCCTTCCGCCGATTTTTCGAATTGCCGGGCGAGGAATGGAAATGGCATTTCGACGTGCCCGGTTTCGACCTTCGCTTTGCGGCGTTGGATCTGCATCACATCTCGGACTTCGGCACGACCTGGCAGTCGTGCCATGCTTTCGGGAGGGATTCAGAACAGTTCCGTTGGTACGACCAACTGATGGGCGATCCGGCATGGAAGTTCGTCGTGACCCTCTACAACGAGCGCAATGGGTCGATGCGTGCCCAGGTGAAGGGAGCGTGGCATTCCATGTTTAGCAAAGGGACGATTGCGATTACCGGTTTCGGTTACTACGCCGAACGGGCAGAGGTCGATGGCTTCACTTACTACAACACTTCGCTCAGCGGCAAGGGCAACCAGTATCGGGATCCCAAGTCGGCTTTCCTGGAAGGTGCCGACAGCTACATTTTGCTGACACTGACGAAGAACCCGGCGAAGATGGTGGTCGAGATCAAGGGACTGGACGGAACGGCACTGGACCGAAAAGTGTACCGATAAACCCGCCGCGGAAAAATCTCCTGGCAGTATGCAAAATCAAATCCACAACAGTAAGCCCTTCAGCAGCCTGCCGTTTGTCGTGCTTGCGTTGCTCGGAAGCGCCATGGATTTGTTCGCATGGGGCGCAGGGCATGACGATGTCAACCGGATCGCACTGGAACGGCTCCCTTGTGACATCCAGACTTTGCTCTCACCGGAGGACCACAAAGCCTTCGTCAAGGATTCGCACGCTCCCGACGATTTTACGCCCTGGTCTGAATATGAACGCAAGAAAGGACGGACCATTGCTCCGAACGACCTGGCTACGCTCGCCGCGTACAACATCAAGACGCCCTATGCCCTCCATTCGGCGAAGGGACAGGCGGTCAACTTCATCCTGCTGCACCAGGCGTTGAAGGATCGCGACGGGAGCCGTATTGCCTTCTGGGGCGCTTGTCTTGCCCACACTCTGGCCGATGAGGCTGCGTGCAACCATGACCCGCTAATCCACTACCTGACCTATGCATTCAAGGGCGGTTATAGGATGAAGCTTGGTGAAGCCGGGATGCTCGATTTCGGGGAACTCTGCCGGACGCCTGAAGGATACGCCCTGGCGGTGAAAGCCTTGGGCGGGGATGCGCCGAAACGCCTCGGTGGAGAACCGCGTGAAGTCCTTGCCGAAGTCATGATGCAGGGTCTCAAGGCGAACCGGTTCATGACCCAACGTGGCGTACGCATCGCTTCCGCCTTCGATCCTGATGTGAGTGAAGGCATTCTTGCTGACTCCCGGCTCGCCATGGCCGAACTGGGCGCTTACGGGGCAAGGACATGTTTGGAGGCGATTACGACCGCATGGGACTTGGTCAACGAAGGGAAACCCGATCCGGTCATTACGCCGGAGCTTCTTGCTGGCCACAACGTACGCCATGCAGAGTACATTGCCGCCCGGCCATTGGGAGCCGATGCCCTCTATGCCCCGTGGCTGGAACTCCAGGCCAAGTCCGGCATTCCCGCAGTTGGCGTTGTGGTGGAACCCTCGGTCAGCATGAACAAAGGCGGGCTTTCCTTCGGTGGACGTTATCTGGCTTCTGCCATCTTCCGTGCATTGTACGAGGCGAAGATTCCCTTCCGTATCATTGACGCCCGTGAACCTGACAGAAACCTCGACCCCCAAAGCACTTCGGTGGCAATCCTCTGCTCGGGTCGTTTCCATAACCAGGCGCTAGTCAGTGCCCTTAAAATTTACACCAATGCTGGAGGCAACCTGCTTCTCATCGGAGGTGAGCATCGCGGGCTACTTGGCCCGCTTTCGCAGGCACTGACCCAAGCTGAGGACGATACTTTGCCGGTAACTGCCAAGTACGGACAGAACAACCTGGATTACATCGACAGGCTGGGCGTGCGCTTTTGTGGCCCACTTGCGGATTCGATAGGGGAGAAGGTTTTTCCGTTTATTCACAATCCCGACACCAAAGCAGGTTGGCAAAAGCCCAAATGCCCCTATCGGCTCAAGGAGGAATTTGGGGCGGACATCGAGCCGCTTGCAAAGACCGAATTGGATGGCCAGAGCCAGGTGATCGCCGCAGTTTACCGACCAGATGGAAATGCACGTTTTGTGTTTATCCCGGAATATCTGATTTCGCCTTATCTGTTGACCGATAAACCGGATTTTTCGAACCCGGCCCGCCCCCAGCTGGATCGCATCGGTTCCTCCGTACTGTCTTCTGTATTGCATCTTCTACGCAGGAACTAATACATGATACCATGACTCGTACGTTTTTCCTATTTCTGCTGCCGTTGGTTGGCCTCTACGCCGACGACCCAATCCTTATCGCTCACCGGGGACTGCTCCAGCATGCACCGGAGAACACGCTGCCCGCCTTCTCCAGTTGCCTTGAACTAGGGATGGGCTTTGAGCTGGATATCCGCACGACCAAAGACGGGAAGCTCGTGGTTCTGCATGATGCAACGCTTGAGCGAACCACCGACGGCCCGGCTCGGCCACTGACAGAATTCACTTGGGACGAGCTGCGTGAGTTCGACGCTGGAAGCTGGTTCGATCCGCGTTTCACAGGACTGCGGGTCCCGAGCCTCGAAGAAACGTTTGCCCTGATTCGGGAACGCAAACGAAGGCCCACCCTGATCGCACTGAACATCAAGGGGATCACCCAGGCGGGCGAAAAGGAACTGGTTCAGTTGTTGGCAAAGTATGCTCTGTTCGAGGAATCGTTTGCGTTCGACCAGAGCGACAAATGCAGCGAGCGCCTCAAGGTCCTTGACCCGCGAATCCGGATTGGTCGCAATGTCCGGCGGGAGGAGATCGACCCTCGGTTAGCCGAAGGCACGACCGAGGTGTTCCTCCTGACATCTGTGCCCAAGGAAGCGGAGGTGTCCTTGCTTCGGAAGCATGAAAAGAAGATTGTCTTCAACTACGCCGGAACGGGGGAGCATCGAAGGAATGAGAAGAACTGGCTCCGTGTACGAGAGGTCGGCATCGACGGCATGCTCACGGATTATCCGCTCGATTGTGCGAAGCTGTGGCAGGGGAATGGTGCTTCAGTGGATGGTACGAAAGTAAAACATTAAGGGGAGCTGATTCCCTTCCCGAGTGTCGCCGTTACGCGGCTTGTCTATATTCCTCACTGGTTCCGTGGGTTTGCGTTGCTGCACCCACGGCTATCAGGCTGTCGGCACTCCGTGCCTATCGGCTGTGATTTGAAAAAGGTTTGGGTATTTTGTTGGAGTTCACGCTTTAGCGTGCTTTGAGGGTCGGAAACACGCTAGTGTGAACTCCAATAGGGGAGATTCTTTGTTTATGTAATCTATTCAGGTACCCTCGATTTCGAAGAGTTTTCCAACGAAACCCATGCCGACAACGAGAAGAAATGTAGCAGAAGATGCGAAATCTTCTGATCCAGGATGGCATATGGCCTGGAAAGTCGGAATTTTTGGCAAATTCCGCTACGAATTCGTCAATTTTCCAAGGGTACCTGAATAGTTGCTTTTTATAGCATCT
>CAYSOI010000375.1:0-2071 GCA_964432425.1 uncultured Opitutales bacterium
CGGGATGTTGCTCTGTTGTGATCACGATGGAAAAGAGATCTGGAAGCGGGCTTTTGAAGCTCCATCTCCCGACATCAAAAACTGCCGGGTGTATCTGCAGGGAAACACATTGATCGTGGCTCTACCGACGGACGAACTCGCTGTAAAAGCGAAAGGGAAGTACCCGGATTTACCTTTCTATCGAATCCACGGAATCGACATCCAAACAGGCAAAAATCTTTGGGTCTCACCAATTGTTCAATCCCATGCGACGCAGTACAGTTTAGTTGAATGGAATGGGAAACCTGCCATTGCTACCTCCTTGATCAACCTCTCTCACTGGCAATTCAATCGCAGCAATCAAGGGTTCTTGCTCTCGGTCAAAGATGGTACTCCCATACACAAATTTCCTATTCCGAAGTGCAACCCGCACCAAAAGAGCCAGATTCTCGAAAACCACTATCTGATTGCTCTCAGCACAAAAGGAAAAACCCATTTTCAACTCCTATCGCCGAAGGATGGAGCTGTAACTTCCGACATTCAATTTCCACTTCCGCACCAGTACTACGGTTGGACTGGTGAGCAACATGAACTTCAGGAATGGAAACCCAAATTTGCCAGCAAAGGTTTGGCGGGACGTCGTTATCCTACCCACTCCACAATGCATGCCTACGGTAACAAAATCTACTACTTCGCCTCCGCCAGTCCTTCCATAGGTTGCTATGATCTAACCACACAGAAAGCCACCATGGTCGATGTCCCCGTTCAAGTCCTCGGATGCAAGGAAATCTGGGACGTCAAAGACTTGGAATTCGACCAAGGTGTCCGCAACTCCAAGGGCCAAGTCGTCTACTCACGTTCACCCGGCTCCGGCAGAGGACCTCACTGGGGCGGCTTCGGCCACATGAATCCCGCCTGGCCCATTCGTGTCGGCAACATGCTCTACTGGCAAGGCGGCCTCGGCACTCTCTACCGCATCAACCTCGAAGGCGACTTTTCTCCCTGCAAAGTCTCCTGGGCAGGCATCTCCACTGATGGCGGACATTGGTCCTTCGGAGCCCCCGCAGTAGTCAATGACGAAGTCTACCTGAGATCACAACTGGAACTGGTCCGGTTGGAATGGAAATAGGTCTTATAGGTCGTATATGACGTATAGGTCCTATCCTTCTGCGGACATCTGCGTAATCTGCGGATGCTTTAAGATTTACGGCAAGCAGACAATCCGGAATCCGCCGCTTCCATAGCGGCCCTGGATACCGACAACATAGCGTTTGGCGATCCGACAGTCTCCAGGTCCAAGATACCAGGCACCTCCTCGCATCATAGGACGTCGTTCTCCCTGGTTCACGGTTTGAAGGCCATTGTTGGTTTGGGGGAGTTGCGAATATTTACCGAAGTAATCTTCGACCCATTCCCAGGCATTTCCATGCATGTCGTAGATTCCAAATGCATTGGGCATGAATTGACCCACTGGAGCCATGAAAACAAACCCATCATTCCCTTGCACTGCCTTCACTGACGGGAATTCGGCTTTGCGGCTCTTGTCGGAAACATTGGCATACAAAACTAACTTCTCATCTGCATCTCCAAAACTGAAACGACCTTGGCTTCCTGCACGGCAAGCATACTCCCACTCGGCTTCACAGGGTAAACGAACCTGGCTTATCACCACTTTGCCATCTCCTTTTTCTGCAATCCATCGGCAAAATTGTCGGGCATCTTCTCTTGTGATGTTCGTGACAGGGTAGGCGTCATTCTGTCCAGGGTGTCCGGTATTCTCCCAGTTGTATTTTCGGTCACGTCCTTCGTATTTCCTCAGTTCCTCATTCCATCCATAACCTCCATCCGTTTTCTCCGTGATGGTCTTGTAACCTGTCTCTTCGATGAATCTTCGAAACTGACCACGGGTAATTTCATGTTTTCCAATAAAGTAGTCATTGGTGAGAGTGACGGATTGAGAGTCTTCGAAATCAATTCTGGGCGGTGATTTGCCTCCAAAGTATTTGCGGGCAACTTCCTCTTGCTCCTCCTTGGATGAACCAATCATAAACGTCTTTCCCTTGGCCTGGATCTTGACGAGTTCCAGCGTGAC
>CAYSOI010000375.1:2171-4575 GCA_964432425.1 uncultured Opitutales bacterium
GTGGGATCGGTTCGAGAACTGCGGGGATAGGCGTCCTCGGCATACCAGTCTTCGCACCATTCCCAGACATTGCCATGCATGTCATACAGGCCAAAACGATTGGGCTGAAACTGTCCAACAGGGGAGGAGTAGGCATAGCCATCATTGCCTTTGATCCCAAGTGACCAGGCACTGAATTGTGCCCGAGCAGAAGCATCCGCTGCGTTACCAGCTTTGGCTAAATCCTGAGGGTTATCTCCAAAGGAATAGGCGGTCCTTGTTCCGGCCCGACAGGCATATTCCCACTCAGCTTCAGTGGGCAGGCGGTAGGTCTTTCCTTCCTTGTGGCTCAACCATTTGCAGAACGCCTTGGCATCGTTCCAGGAAACATCCACAACCGGGTGATGGCTGCACTGTTCAAACCCAGGGCTTTTCCAATCGTATTTTGCATCCCTCTCAAACTTACCCTTTGGCGTGATCCCCCAACTCCCTTTGCCATCCTTGTCGGTATCTGTCTTGTATCCTGAGTCTTCGATAAAAGCTCGAAACTGGCCGACTGTAACTTCGTGAATGCCAAGGTAAAATTCCCGGGTCAATTCGACTCCGTGTCGACGTTCCTCTTCCTTGCGTCCTTTCTCATCTCTTGGTGACCCCATTGCAAACTTTCCCGCAGGAATGTAGGCCAAATTCATTCCAAGGCTGTTGGTTATGGCAGGTTTGAGTAAATGTGCAGGCAATACGATCTTCTCGTTACCTCGCAAGTCTGCCGCATGGGCTTCAGGAAGTTTCACTAAACTCTCCAGTTTAATTGTTTTTCTTCCCTCATATTTGGCCAAAATCGCTGCCACATCATCGGACATTGTCCTGGCTTGGTTGAAATTGAGAAATCCATCGTTTTTTCTGAGCAAACTTTCGATGAGTACAGGGGATTCCAAACGGGTGAGTCCGTTCAGAAGATAAGTGCCCCGATGGTGAGAAAGAATCTCTGCCGCTTCATTGGATAGATCGGGCAAAGCAAAGAGGGTTAACTTGCTGCGGTGTTGGGCTAAGCCTTTTGCCACTTCAGGAGGGAGTTTAATCAGCCCATTCAGAGTCAGCTTGCCTTTGACATTCGCCAACTGATAGGCGACCTCCGGGCTAATTTCCTTCAATGCATTCAATGAAAGCATTCCCCCTTTTCGTACCGCCAAGGCCTCAGCCACTTCTGGTGAGATCTCAATCAGTCCATTCAGGCAAAGATTGGCCCCTTTGGGTTGTTTCGACAAAGCCAGAGCAACTTCCGGCGATATGTGCTGAATTGCGTTGAGCCGAAGCTCTCCCTTGTACTCTGCCAGGATCCTGGCTACCTCCAGTGAAACCTTGCTAACCCGATTCAATGAAAGGGTGCCTTTTGATTTGGAAACCAATTCCTTCGCTTGTATGGGGGTCAACTCTTCCAGTTCAGACTCTGCCCATACTGAGTTCAACCCAGTGAACCCCCAAAACAGAAACATGTGGAAACACAACCGCTTCAAATTCTTTGTTTTTAATTTCATTGTTTAGTTTGTATTGCGGATCACTCGAAATCCTGTCTGGCTACCCGCATATGCCTCCGTGGATCCACTTCGACTGGTAGCGTTGCAAGTTCGGCAATAGGTGTCCCAACCTCCGCCACGATGTGCTCTTGCGATGCTTGAATCCGGTCCCTGCGGATCGATTCCTCCAGTTGGTTCGTAAGGATGACTATAATAATCGGAACATCGTTCCCATACATTCCCCGCCATGTCATAAATTCCAAAGGCATTCGGTAATTTGGTGCCAACCTTCGTCGTGCTAACAAAGTTATTATCCGTGCATTGTCCGATGTCCTCTGAACGTTCATTGTCATCGCCATTGTAAAACTTGGTTCGAGTTCCGGCACGGTAGGCATATTCCCATTCAGCTTCAGTGGGTAGACGGTAAAGTGCACCAGTGCTTTTTGAGGCTTTTGCACAAAAATCCACTGCGTTCAGATAGCTGACCATATCGACTGGGCAAACCTTCGTCTCTTCGCCTTCCCGTTTGAAGTGACTTGGGTTTTCCCCGATCAGAGCCGCATACTGGTGTTGAGTGACTTCGTATTTTCCAATCCATACCGGCTTACTCAGCGTCACAATTGCGGCGTTCTTTGGATTTCCCTGATAGTATTTTCCTGGTGGTACCAAGACCATCCTGATGGGCACCTTCCTGTCGCGATCCAGCGGATAAAGTTTCTCATGACTCGCCACACGTAGGTGTCTGGCCCATTCCCGCTGTGAGGCTTTTACGATCTCGCCTGAAACACCCTCCGGGCCTGTACAATCCAGTACTGGAGGAGCCTCACCCGCAACTTTCGGCGAGTTCACCATGTGGACGATCCGGAACCCAAGATGTGCACCCGCGTAAGTCTCGGCATCCCGTGTTCGGT
>CAYSOI010000376.1:0-4571 GCA_964432425.1 uncultured Opitutales bacterium
GAAAGATTCACCGCTTCCCTCTTGCAATCCAAGGCTATTTCCACTTTATCCCCCGACCCTCAATTTTAGCGAAGTACCATGAGCATCCCAAATGGAAAAGTCCTCAACCTCGGCCTCCCGAAGGGCAGCCTCGAAAAACCCACTCTGAACCTGTTTGATAAAGCGGGTTGGAAAATCAGTGTCAGTTCACGTTCCTACCGCCCGTCTTTTGACGATCCGGAGCTGGATGGCCGCTTTGTCCGGGCCCAGGAAATCAGCCGTTTTGTTGAAAACGGTTTCTTTGATTGCGGACTCACAGGCCATGACTGGGTAGTAGAAAACGAATCCGACGTCGTGGAAGTCAGCGAACTGGTTTACAGCCGGGCCTCCAACGTCACCTCCAAATGGGTACTGGCTGTGCCGGAAGATTCCGAAATCAAAACCATTAAGGATTTGCAGGGAAAACGCATTGCCACCGAAGTCGTAAACCTCACCAACGCCTTCCTTAAGCAACACGGCGTCGAAGCCAACATCGAATTCTCCTGGGGAGCGACCGAGGTGAAAGTGCCGGAAATGGTCGATGCCATTGTCGACCTGACCGAAACCGGCAACTCCATCCGGGCCAACAAATTGCGGATTGTGGACACCATTCTCCACACCTCCACACGATTGATTGCCAACAAGGAAAGCTGGGAAAACCCGGTCAAGCGGGCCAAAATCGAGAGAATTGCCCTTCTGCTGCAAGCTGCCCTCGAAGCGGACAAATGGGTCGGACTCAAACTCAATACCCGGACCGAAAACAAGGACAAGATCCTCAGTGCCCTCCCCGCCCTTCGCAAACCTACCATTTCCCCACTCAGCGAAGAAGGCTGGGTCGCCATCGAAACCATTGTCGAAGAGAAAGTCGTCCGGGAAATCATTCCGGACCTACGGGACAACGGAGCCGAAGGCATCATCGAATATCCCCTCAACAAGGTTGTACACTAAGAAACCTTTACACCAGCCAGCAAACTCCATGCAGCCCGAACAAATCATCAAGCAGCATTTGAACCTCTGCGAACAGGTTCATAACCTATTGCTCAGAGAAAATCATCAGCTCAAAACCGAAGGAGTGTCCACTTCTGAGGAAATTCTCAGTGAGAAAAAAAGCCTACTTCCCCTGCTCGATAATTCCCTGGTCGAATTAAAAAAACTCAGCCGGGAAGACTTCTCCCCCTTCGGAGAAGGTGGAAACCTGATCCGCAAAGCACAAAATAAACTGATGCAGATTTTCTACATCGATCGGGAAAATGAACAACTCCTGAGCCGGGTCAGCAATCAGGCAGATAATGGAATGCTGGGCGGAAAAATCTCCGAGATCCGCGACATCCAGTCCAAACTAGGGTAAATCGCGGCCAGTGCTTACTCTGAAGCACTGGGCACCTCGACCCCCTCGTCCTTGTACTGATTGATCTTATTGCGGAGCGTACGGGCATTGATGCCCAAAAGATCCGCCGCCACCGTGCGATTGCCCTGCGTATGGCGCAGAGCCTTGAGAATTTGGTCCCGCTCCAGATCTTTCAAACTGCGAATGTTATCCGGCTCTTCCGTAACCGGATGTGCCCCCACAGAGTCCACTTCACTACCATTGGTTTCCTGTTCAGAGAATACCGGAGGTGACTCAGGAGCGACCGGAGGAGGTTCTGCGGGCTCAGGCGGAGGAGGTGCAACAGGAAGGGAAATGGTGGCCGAAGGATTACCTGCAGTAGGAATACCCAGACACTCCGGAGCAACAGCCACCCCATTCTGAGAAAGAATGACTGCCCGCTCGATCGCATGATACAGCTCCCGGACATTGCCCGGCCACTTGTGCTCCAACAAAAGCTCTTCTGCCGAGTTGGAAAACCCAGGAAGATTGAGATTATGTCGTTTGGAGAATTTTTCCAAAAACGTATTGGCCAGCAAAAGAATGTCATCCCCCCGGTCACGAAGCGGCGGCACAGGTATCGGAAAAACATTCAGACGATAATAAAGATCCTCACGAAATTCACCCTTCTCCACCGCCTTGTAAAGATCCCGGTTGGTAGAGGCCAGCACCCGGACATTCACTTTGATATCCTTGCTCCCGCCAACACGTTGAAATTCCTGCTCCTGCAGCACCCGCAGCAGCTTCACCTGTACCTGATGCGAAATTTCCCCAATCTCGTCCAAAAGAATCGTCCCATTATCCGCCAATTCAAAACGCCCCTCACGTTTGGCATGAGCATTGGTAAACGACCCCTTCTCATGCCCAAAAAATTCACTCTCAATCAAATTCTCCGGAATCGCCGCACAATTGACCCGGATATACGGATGCGAAGCCAACTGGCTATTGCGATGCAGTTCGGCCGCCACCAACTCCTTGCCCGTTCCATTTTCACCAGTGATCAAAACCGTCACCTCCGTCATCGCCACCCGTTTGATGATACCCTTCAGATTCTGCATCACCGGGCTATTCCCGATCAACTGGGAATCCGCCGTCTGTTGCTCATTGTAGTAACGATTGACCTTTTCCAGCTGCAGAACGTTCTCCGCCCGCTTCAGGACAATCTCCAGCTGCTCCGAGTCCCAGGGCTTCACAATAAAGTCACGAGCCCCCAAACGCATGCACTCAATCACTGACTCCATATTCCCATAAGCCGAAAGCATGATCGGCATGGGCGGATTCGGCACATTGACCAACTCCTCCAGAATCTCAATCCCACTCCCATCCGGCAGCTTCAGGTCAATCAGGAACAAATCATACCCATCGTCCTTGTACAGATGTCGAATTGCCTCCTGGATCGTGGAGACCGATTTTACAGAATACCGCTTTTTGCGGAGGTAGTCCTCCAGCGATTTGCGGATGATCATTTCATCGTCTAAGACGAGAATTTTTTCCAAAGACATGAGGCAACTTCAGCCTGTCAAAAAGTAAGGATTAATAGAGAGTCACTCACTGTGGAACAAAACCACAGCAAAAAAGAGGCTCATAAAAGGAAGGCAGAGCCGCCGAGGGTCAATCATTTTTCCGAGGCCGCCCACGTTTTGGCTTCGCCGGAGCCGCCTCTGCCGCATCCTCCACCTCTTCAACCAGTTGATTGAACTCAGGATTTTGCCGCTTCCGGCTCTCCTCCTCCTCTTCCTGGTCCCAAGCCAAAGCCTCCTTATCCTGACGGAACGCCTCATCATCCTCATTAATTTCCTCAAACCCTTCCTCAATTTGCGGATCCGAAGCTTGAGCAATATCATCCTCCAAGCTCTGAAGCTCATCCGAGTCAGTCCCCTCAGGAGTATATTCCAGCACCGCCGTAATCTCATCAAAATAGTGCGGATCCTCATCATCAGAAAGATCTGCCGTGAGAACTTCGCGAATCTCCGCATCCACCTCCTCCAGAGTCAGAGGCTGATCATTATCAATCAAATTATTCAGCATACGGACCCGAACACGAAGAATATGCTTCATGAAATCCTCAAAAGGCCCACGCTCCTCATCCATATCATCCGGCAAAATATACAAAAGATCCTCATTATCCTCGTTATAAAGGGAAATGCGAACACGCTCCAACCGGAACGTATTGGCCTGATCCTTCACCTCATCTTCCAGACGAAACTTAAAGAACGCCTTATCCACAATGTCATCCTGCAGACCATACTCCCGCAGCGAATCCAATAATTCCAGAATATGCTGCAACTGCCGTGGATCAATGATCCCCAGTTGGTCAAATTCCCACCTTGCGGAAGGATTGAAGTTTTGGACCCACCAGTGTGAATCCTCATCAAATTGGGCATCACACCATTCAAGTTGAGTTGTTGAAGTAGCCATAGGGTAAAAAAGAAAAATTGAGGGTCAAAAATTCTCCGTAACAAAACTGCTAACCAGAGAAAACAAGGCCGCAAAAAAGAATTGCTTGTCCAAATTTCAAGAAAAATGCGATACAAACCGAAATTTCCACCCAATACACAATCCAAAAAATCATTAAAGTGACCGACCCTCTCTATGAAAAATTGCTGCGTCCCCTGGCCTTCCGAATGGACGCAGAAAAAGCCCACGAAATGACCATTCACGCCCTGGCCAAATTCAGTTCCCTCCCCGGTATTTGCAGAAACTTGCATAAAAAAAATGCTCAGGGAAAAAGCGGTCCCATAAAACTCTTCGGCTTAACCTTTCCCAACCCCGTCGGCCTCGCAGCCGGCATGGACAAAGATGCCCGAGCCCTCCCCGCCTTTGCCGCCATGGGCTTTGGACACGTAGAAGCCGGCACCGTCACCCCCATTGGCCAACCCGGCAACGAACGCCCCCGCCTCTTTCGCTATCCCGACCACGAAGCCGTCATCAACCGAATGGGCTTCAACAACGAAGGAGCCGAAAGCATGGTAGCACGAATCGCCAAAAACTTTCCCAAAGGCAACCAACGCCCCATTCCCCTCGGCATCAACCTCGGCAAAGGCAAACCCACCCCCCTCGAAGACGCCTCCAAAGATTACGTCGCCGGATTCAAAACCCTCGCAGACCAGGCAGACTACTTTACCGTCAACATCAGCAGCCCCAACACCCCCGGTCTCCGAGAGCTCCAAAACGAAACCTACCTCCG
>CAYSOI010000377.1:0-4528 GCA_964432425.1 uncultured Opitutales bacterium
ATATGCTCAATCATTTTGTAAAATGGTATAATAACTGTAGGGGCCATCTGTTTGGTGGGCTATATTCATCTCAACCTGAAGTCGAATTAGGAGATGACTTTTACATCATCAAAGAAGTGAGCCAAATCCCCCGTCAAATTCAGGTATCAATTTCGCCTGCCATGGAGTGGGGAAGCCCAATCGGCATAAGCAAGAAGACAGGGGGTTGTGGGTGCGCAGATGAGTGGTGGCTCACTGCAAGACTTTTTCGACGATGGCAGCTTGTTCTTTGGTCTCAGGGGTCTTCTCTTTGAGAGGGAGGATTTTGGAAAATACCAGTATCTGGACAAGACCGAGGACGGCGATGGCGGTAAGCAGGACACTCCAGGTTTTGAGGGTTTCTTTCTCGGTAAAACCACTGAGGCGTTGAACGACCCAGAAGCCGCTGTCGTTCATCCAGGAGAGGGTAATGGAACCGAAACCAATGGCGAGGAAGACGTACAGGGGATGGTAGTCGAGGGCGGTGCCATCGGCAATGCCTGGTATGGCGGACATGAGACCCACTCCGGTGATCATGGCCACGGTGGCCGAACCTTGGGCAATCCGTATCACTGCGGTAGCTCCCCATGCCAGCAGAATGTAGGAGATCTTGTACTCATTGGCCAGGGCTTCAATGGTCTCACCGACACCGGCAAGGCGAATCATACCTCCAAAGGCTCCTCCGGCCCCAGTGATCAGAATGATGACACCTGCAGTAAGCAAGGGCACTTCCATTTTGTCATGCATGGTTTTGGAGAGTTTGCCCTTCAGGGATGGGTCAAACTTCACCAATTGCTGGGCATAGGTCAGTACTGCGAAAAATGCAGCGATAAACATGGCTACATTTGATTGCCCCAGAAATTCCAGGTAATAGTAGATACTGTTGAATCCATCAGAGAGGAGGTAGCTGCCTTCAATGGCAGTCTTTCTCATCAGTCCTAGAATCGAAACCAAAGAAATCATGACAACAGGGAATGCAACCGGGATGGAGGAGACAAAGAGACCTGGGAGGTCCTCATCTTTTTTGTCGACAATGGATTCCAGTTCCTGGTGGGATTCTCCCACGGCATCCCGCATGGGAATATTGAGCTTGTCGTCAAATTTCCTGGCGAGAAACAACACCAGCCATGCCGGGAGAATACTTGCGCAGAGCCCTGCAATGATCGCGATTCCCAGATCGAGCTTCAAACCATCGGCAATCATCAGAGGGCCCGGTGTTGGTGGCACCATGGAGTGAGTGATGGCTCCTGCCCCCGCCATGGCGATTACATAGAGAGTGTAGTGCTTGCCTGTTCGTAGGCTCAGTGCCCTTGCCAGTGGAATCAATAGAAAGAAGACTGTGTCAAAAAAGACAGGAATCGAGAGTAGGAAACCACTGGAGAGCAGTACAATGCCTGCCCTTTCCTCTCCAAATTTCTTTAACAATGAACGAACAATTTTATCTGCCGCACCACTGCCCATCATACAGGTCCCGATGATCGCAGCTAAGGCAACGACCAGCCCGATGCCACCCGCAGTGTTTCCAAACCCCATCAATGACCATTTTACTGACTTGATCAGATTATTTCCTGCCATCTCCGTATCATCCAAGGCTACTCTGGAATGGAAGAGTCCTTTGTTTTCAGTAGTGATATTGGGCAGGTCGCCCGTGAGGATACCCGTCAGCACGGCTGCCAGGATCAATGCCAAGAACGGTTGAACCCGAAACCGCACAATGGCGAGGACGATAAATACCACTGAAATGGCCAGAATGCCGAGTGGCCAGTAGGTGACGGATTGAGCAGGATCAGCAGAAGCAAGTAAGAACATAAGAAAACGGGTTCGGGTTGATCAGGTAAGCGGCGTCATTGAAGTCGGCCTCTTTCTTTTGGCAAAGGTAAAATTAAGGGGGAGATTAGGCGACCTCATCCGGGGTTAGGATCACTTTGAAGCAATCTTCTCCGGCATGCAGCTTTTGGAACCATTCGTTGCCATCCTTCAGGTTGGCAATCTTGCTGATGAGGGGCTTCACCTGGATGGACCCATCGGCAATGCCTTCGAGAGCATCGGTATATTCTCCTGCCGAGGCACAACTGCCAAAGAGGCTGATCTCCCGAGTGACGATCTTCTGTAGGGAAAACTCACTGACGGGCTCGATGTTGCCAACACAGCCTACGGAGCCCCCCATGCGGACCGAATCGATGGCAAGGCCCAAAGTTTTTCCAATGCCGACTACTTCCATGGCGACATCCGCACCTTTTCCATTGGTCAATTTCAGGACTTCCTCGGGCACATCCACTTCGCTGGAAAGGAGGGTCTCGGTGGCTCCCAATTCTTTGGCCAAATCCAATCTGGACTGCACCAGGTCTGCGGCAATCACACGTTCGCAACCAGCCCGCTTCAAGGCCTGTACAATCAGAAGACCGATCAATCCAGCTCCGACAACCACTCCTGTGTCACCCTTCTGAATCGGAACACGATTGACTGCATGCAGGGCAACAGAGATGGGCTCGGCAAACGCGGCTTCTTCGAAACTCATGCCATCTGGTATTTTGTAAAGGATGTGCGAAGGAACGGTTACGTATTCCGCATAAGCTCCATGCCTCTTGAATTCCGGGCAGGAAACTCCCATGACCTGACGGTGCTCACACAGGTTCACCTGGCCCTTTTCACAGGCAGGGCATTTGCCGCAATAGACCATGGAGTCGAAAGTGACGGTATCACCTTCCTGCCAACCCTCAACACTATCCCCCACCGTCTCAATGATTCCAGAGGCTTCATGCCCCATGATGATCGGCGGAATACGACGACCACTTGACCCATCCATCCCATGAACATCACTTCCGCAAATCCCACAGGCTTTCACCCGGATGAGAACCTCGCCCTCCCCTGCTTCCGGTTTGGGGGCATCGCCGTATTCAAAATGGTTATATTCAGTGAGTGTGAGTGCTTTCATGTTTTCTGAAAAGTGTGAATGTCGTCAGGTTGTGCGAAGCAGGACAACTTCTGTCCAATGGAAAATTCTCCAGATGACGTCTTTAGTGCAATGGATTGCTTTTCGACGGTGAGATATAGGATCTGCGAATCCCCTGTGTTCTCCATCATTTCGATAATGCCGTCCAATTGCAGGCAATCCGAATTCGGTGCAGTTCCTGTTTGTAACCTCTCCGGTCGGACTCCCGTTATGGTGCCATTCTCCTGATCCATCAGATTCATAGGCGGACTCCCCAGAAAGCCAGCCACAAACGCATTGGCAGGCTGATTGTAGACTTCCTGCGGTGTCCCGATCTGTTGAATTTCACCATCATTCATCAGACAAATTCGGTCGCCCAAAGTCATGGCCTCGGCCTGATCATGTGTCACATAAATCATGGTGGCCCCCAACTCCTTTTGCAAAACCGCCAGTTCCCGCCGCAAGTTCACCCGCATTTTCGCATCCAGATTGCTCAAAGGCTCATCCAGTAGAAATACATCTGGCTCCCGAACGATTGCCCGGCCCAATGCCACTCTTTGCCGTTGGCCACCGGAGAGTTCACCGGGTTTTCGATTTAATAGCCCTCTCAATCCCAGTTTCTCTGCGGCTTTGGACACCCGTTCTCCCATCTCCAACTTGTTGAACTTCCGCATCTTCAATCCAAACGCCATGTTCGCAAACACCGTCATATGGGGAAACAATGCATAATTCTGAAACACCATACTGACATTCCGATCTTCCGGCCGCACCGTTCCCATCGCTTTCCCCCCAATCTCCAGAGTGCCTTCCGTAATGGACTCCAACCCTGCAATCATTCGCAGCGTCGTCGTCTTCCCACAACCCGAAGGCCCCACAAACACCACCAACTCTCCATCCGCGACTTCCAGATCAAAATCCTTCACCGCTTGGATCTCACCAGGGAAAACCTTATTTATATTTTTTAGAACAACCGTTGCCATTTTGGAGTCGGCCAGTTTTTTACTCATTGCCTCTCATGCAAGGATTAAGCTGCAAATCTTTTCTCGTCATTCTTTCATATCTCCAACTTTTTTGGGGTTTGGGGTGTAGCCAGGAGACTTCCAACCCTCCTGATGCATCATCCCCTCCCACTGTTTCAGAACAGCAGAAAAGTCCGATCGTGGTAAGCCCACAAACTCTCCAGTCCTGCAAACTCTGCCATAGCAACCGGGAAATGCAGCGGGGCCCGGTGATTGATGGAATGGAAGAATGGTATCTGTTTGAGCAGCTCCAGAAGTTCAAATCCGGTCAACGGGGGAAACAGGACAACAACCGTGCCGAGTTTCTCATGGGAACGGCGATGAAAGACATTTCGGCAGATCCTGGCACCTTGCGACCACTGGCCGCCGCCTTTGCAAATCTTCCGCCGCAGCCCGCCCTCACTACCATCAAAGGCGACATCGAACGCGGCAAGCAACTCTACCAACCCTGTGCAAGCTGTCATGGTCTGGATGCAAAAGGAAGGCGTGAAGTCAAAGCTCCTGGTCTCCTCATCCAGGAAGACTGGTTTCTCCTCGACCAACTTCGTAAATACAAACT
>CAYSOI010000378.1:0-4512 GCA_964432425.1 uncultured Opitutales bacterium
GATGGCAATGGCGAACTTTGGGTCACTTGCCTCAATGGCGTCATCCGGCGAATGGATGAGCAAGGTGTCGTTACGACTCTGGAATGGGAGGCCCCCGCAGGAATTAACCTCCAAGGTGTCGGAGCCAACAAATCTGGAGCGGTTTGCATTGTTGATAACTCTAAATCTGAATTATTCGAACTCACATTTGAGTATTTCTTGTCAGGGCAACCGGAACTCCAACATTCAGGTAATGCTGGAGTTTCCCTACTACTCTATGATGGCACTGGGAATATCGAGTCTCATGCAATCACCATCCCCGTAAATGCTCCCCCCGCCTTAACCAGCGATGCAGAAAAGTTTGCGATTGAGGAAGTGCTGTTCGAATACACGGTTACCGTCTCTGATCCGAATGGAGATACTCCATTGATTACCGCAGTAACGTTGCCTTCCTGGCTGAGTTTCTCGGATGGCAATGCCTTGCAGGGGACTCCAGGAGAGTCAGATATTGGTGAGCACACCGTTACCCTCTTGCTTTCCGATGATCGGGGAGCGGAAGAAATTGTGGAGATCTATATCGAAGTCGTCATTGGCAATGATCCACCTCAAATCATTTCACCAAGTGTGACGACTGCCGCCGAGGATATTGAGTTTTCCTTTCTGGTCATCGCAACAGACTCGGATGAGGACGACACGGCAACCATCACCATTGAGGATGTCCCGGATTGGCTGACCATGGAAACCCAGGTTGATGGCTCGATCCTTTTAGCTGGGATCCCACTCCAGAGCGACGTCGGAGCACATGTAATCCAAGTCACTGCTGAAGACCTGAAGGATGCGACAGTTGAGCAATCCCTGACGATTACCGTCGAGCATTCCAATGATGCCCCCACCTTCTCCTCGGCGACAGAACATCAATTGGTCGAAGATGACCTTTTTCAATTTACTGTTGAGATTACCGATGAAGATCCCGGGGATTCTCACACGTTATCCGCCACCCTTCTACCCAGTTGGCTTGCCTTTACGGATAACAATGATGGCACGGCTCTACTCAGCGGGACTCCGTTGAATGAACACGTTGGCCAACACAGCGTGGAACTGAAGGTAACGGATGCGGCAGATGCTGAAGGCCTTACCACACTCTCATTAACGGTGACCAATACAAATGACCCACCGGCAATCACCTCTCCATCCGAAGCCACATCAACCGAAGACACCCCATTTCAATTCACGATTGAAGGCTCGGACATAGATGTAGGGGACACCCTTGCTCTCGAAGTGCTCAATTTGCCCAACTGGTTATCATTCGAAGACAACAACGACGGCACAGGACTACTACAAGGAACCCCACTGAACGAGCACGTCGGCCAACATGCTCTCGAACTTCAGGTAACCGATGCAGATGGACTTAAAATTAAAGATACACTTGCATTAACCGTAACCAATACGAACGATCCCCCGGAGTTCACGTCTGTCACTCAACTCAATTTAGAGGAAGATACCTCATTTCAATTCACCGTCGAAGCAACCGACCAAGACATCGGGGATGTGCTTACCCTTGAGGTAAATGACCTCCCGGATTGGTTATCATTTCAGGACAATAGCGATGGCACTGCACGACTTGAAGGCACTCCCTTGAACGAACACGTTGGGCAGCATACTTTGGAATTTGAAGTTGCGGATGCGGAAGGCGTGGAGGTTTCATCCACACTTACCCTCACAGTCACAAACACGAATGATCCTCCCTTCTTCACTTCATCCTCTGAGCTGGAATTGACTGAAGATGTACAATTCCAATTCACCCTATCTGCCGCGGATGTAGACGTGGGCGACACTCTGACCCTGGCACCCGTGGGATTACCCAACTGGTTGACTTTTGTAGATAATCTGGAAGGCACAGCGACATTGAGTGGCACTCCATTGAATGAACACGTAGGCGAACACATTCTCGAAATCAGAGTCGAAGATGCGGAAAGTGCACAAACCACTCAATTCCTTACTATTCACGTAACCAATACAAATGATCCTGTATTCTGGACTTCAGAAGCCCCCTCTGAATCCTTTATGGAAAACACAGATTTCTTCTACGAACTGACCGCAGGAGATGTGGATATTGGTGATGAACTGGCCTTTTCCGCAACGGTGCTCCCAGACTGGCTCAAATTGATGGATCATGGAGATGGTACCGCATCCCTTTCTGGACTCGTGCCTGTATCCGACCAAACTACTTACGAAGTAACCCTTCAGGTGGAAGATATCCAAAAGACCCAGGACACCCAATCCTTCAGCATACACACCATAGAAAACCCGAATCACCGCCCCATTGTCGAAATGCCGGGCATTGTCAGTCTGAATTTCGATTCAGGTTTGTTTGAAAGTGTCTTCACGGTTCGCAACAACTCCGAGGAAGTATTCTTCTTTAATCTGTCGTTTGCTTTTCACGATATCCCTGAAACATTTTCCCTGGCACCGGATGCGGAAACCGATGAATCCGGAAATCCAGTCGTGCACCTCTCCGCTCTTCGACCAGGTGAGAGCACTGAAATCATACTGGAACTCACCTCCCTCTTACGTGACCCAGGAGACCTGGAGGTCCCTGTATCCTATTCAATCGAAACTTCCAGTCTCCCAATTACTGGCACCAGGGCATTAGGGAGCCATTACTACCAATCTTCGTGGTTCGGACTTTATTACGCAAAAGACTACCCATGGATCTGGCACGAAACCCTTGGCTGGCTTTACTTCGAACCAGACACCCCCGACCACATCTGGTTTTTCCATACCGATCACGGCTGGCATTATACATCCAAAGACACCTACCCATATTTGCTCGACAATGATTCACAAGGTTGGCTCTATGTTCCCCCGGAACAAACTCAACCTAACATCCGCGTTTATGATTATACAACGATGACATACAAGGATTGGTGAAGCTTCCAATTTAACAATAGCCTTAATGAGACCAACACTGCAAAACGCCTTGGCTGCTTCAATCGCATCCGGCCTTTTTCTTGCATCAGCCATGATTGCAACGGCACAAGTTGTGCCCAAACTGACCAACTCCCGAATCGGATTTCATGTCATCAGAACTTCTGGGATACAAGTAGACATTAGAAACCTGGGAGGTGCGGCTATTGAGGAGCCCGTGCAGCCAGGTTCAACCGTTTTCATCCAATATGATGATGGCTACATCGGAACTGACCAAAGAAACTGGCCCGGAGAAACCAGTAACTGGGGATACACCAACGCCTCTCAGGTCAATGGCACCGACATCACCATGAGCCAAGCTCTCAGCACCAACTCATGGGACCAGGAAAACTTTGGCGATGACAACACCACAGGCTTCGGAATCAACACCCACGGCCAAAGAGGGGAGTTTACCATTTTCGCTGGAATCAACTGGTTTCCTGTCAAAGCGGAATCCTCCCATGTCATGAATCTCTCCTATTCGTCCATTGCCGACACTTACACATACAAAGGGGCCACCCCTCCGGCAGCCCCACACTCCGGGCAATACACCGACACCACCCACATCCTGGACATGAATGGGACCCGTCAATACAATGCCAACGCAGGGACAGATACCATATCCGGCACACGTACCGTAGATGGATTACTTCATCAGATTCATATTGGCACACAGTTTAAAAAGAAAGCCTACGAGAACCTTTTCATCGGAGCTGGAGTCGCCATTACCGCCAATATCTTCAACGTAGACTTTGATATTTCCCAGCAAATTGTTCGGGACGGAGTCCAGATCTCCTCTTACGATCGCTCCCGCTCCGAAACCGACCTCTCTCTCGGACTCTCCGCAGGAGGCAGCATCGCCTACGAGTTAAGAGGCGGCAACATGCTCTACGTTGAATGGCAAAAGCAATTCGCCTCTGACACAGAACTCAGCCACAACACCGGAGAAACCGCCAGTATCTCCTTCGAAGACTTCCATAACCTCAATGTAGGGTTTAGCTTCCCATTTTAACCATGTGGTGATACAGCAAAACAAGATGCTCGATCCAAGCGAATGAGGATCACTCCCTCAACCATTCAAGAGCCTCTTCGAAACTCTCAAAAAACTTTGCATCCCCAGGGAAAAACCAAGTTCCAATCTTGGCAGCCCATTCTTGCCAGCCCTCATTCCCCCAAATGGCAATTTTTTCGAATTCCCTACCATGCTTAAGACCTAACTTAAAATCATCCCAAGCTGCACGAAGCTCCCATCCCTCAAATTCAGTCGCATCAAATAACACCCTCATCTTCGGGTGCTTCACGCCCTCGATAGCTCCTTCAATCATCGGAGTAATGATTTCGTAATCATGGTGAGTCAATTTACCCACTGCCTTCAGGGTAACGTAAAACTCATCATTCATTCTTTCTATGCCGACAGAGATTCCGTGTTTTGTGATTTCCATGGTTTTCTATATTCAGTGAGTGATGTTTATTTTTTTATAAAGACCACAACTGGCGATTGCGGGCTCTGAGTATTTTCCAAAATGCTTCGGTATCAACGACTCCCACAACTCTGTCGTTATATAG
>CAYSOI010000379.1:0-4500 GCA_964432425.1 uncultured Opitutales bacterium
TGTTTGAAGGGAGCAAGCTCCCACTTGGGCTGGAATTTAATGTAAGATTGAAGAACTTAGACGCACTATACAAGTATTCCTTAGAAAAAATTCCAATCGAACCTAATGTGGGTCCGTATTGAATTTTCCAGGAAGTTCAGAGCTCGAATGATCGACTTCGCATTCCGAATAAATCTCGGTTGGGTTTTTATTTTGCTATACGGACATTAATCAACTGGGTTTATCCAAAAACAGATCTGGTGGAAAGAGATTGGTGAGGTGATGCCTAGGTCATCAACTCGTTCATCATTCCGGTGCTGTCAGCAAAAGACTTTACTGGTGCATTGACTGCATGAAGCATAGAAACAAAGAGGTTTGCCAACGGCATCTTTTTCTCTCCCTCGAATGAGTGCAGGTTCCCATGCTTGAACCCAAGTGCTTTTCCACCCGCTACTTGGATGGGGTAGTTCTTGGTACTGTGCGAGGCATGCGGATGAGCCGACCCCCAGACGACCACCGTTTGGTCCAGCATATTGCTATCCCCTTCCGGAGTGTTACGCAAGCGCTCCAGGAAGTAGGCATGCTGCTTGGCCCGCCAATGGTCCCACTGCCCTGACTCGGTCGGTCTCTTGTGAGCGATGTCGTGTGTGGCCCCCTTGTACCCAAGCACGTAGTTAGCATAGTTCCACAACTCGCTGCCACTCGAGTGTTCGCTTTCCAGCATGAGAGTGGCGAAACGGGTGGAATCGGTTTGGAAGGCAAGGTAGAGCAAATCGTACATGCAGCGAGTGTATTCCTCGGGGTCTCTGTGAGAAACCTCGAGGTTCAACCCCTTGGTATCGACAGTCGGCAAGGGCTGGTGCGTCCACTGGCTAGTCCGTTCGACACGCTTTTCCAAAGCGCGTATGGAATCGAGATACTCGTCCACTTTGCCTTGATCTTCTTTTCCCAGTCTTCGATGAAGCCTCTTGGAGTCGTCAAGCATCAGATCGAGCACGCTCGCCTCGCGCTTGAGATCCGCTCGAACTTGATCGACTCCTCTACCCGAATAAGGCTTGAATAAGCGGTTAAAAATTTCCTGAGGACGGTGCATGGAAGGGATTGGTCGACCCGGGCCGTAGTGGGAGAGAGTCTTGGCACTGCCATACGAACCGGTACCTCCTTCGGTACCCAATACGAGGGAGGAGTAACGCGTTTGGTGCCCATTCAACTTCGCGGCAACTTGATCGACCGAAACATTATTTGTTTTTTCCGTAACAGTCATATCGGCACCGGTAGCGAAGACGTCCCCACTACTGTGACCTCCCATACCTACCCCACCCGCATGTTCAAGACCCTTAAGGTAACTCACCGAATCTTTCAACGGAGCAAAGGGTGCCGCCGATCGGTTGAAAGTAAGAGGACCGGCTTCTTTACACGGCCACCAGTTCCAATCATGGTGCGAACCATCTTTGGTCTTCGGTTCGTATACACCGTAGGCAATGTAACTCACCACCATGCGTCTGGGCAGAACCTTGCCCGTAGCCTTGCCCCAGGACATGCCCTGCAGGAAGGGTAAGGCCAGCGCCGCACCACCTCCCCGTACGAACTGACGACGATTGATATGCCAGGATTTTTGTTTCATGTAATTATTCCTCCTTGTTTTCGATACCAATGAAAGTTGGGCTTAGGCAAATGGATACGATCATTTCTTGAAGCTTATATTCGCTTTCTTTAGATAACATTAGTAGTTTCTGAACTTCAAATCGATCGCGATAGGTCAGCTCCCGGCCGATACCGTAAGCCAAAAGTCTGCGAAGGATGTTTTCTACGATCTCGTCCTTGCGTTCCTTGAGCAAATACTTCTTGAGTTCCTCCATCCCATCCACCGCAGGTCCGTGAGGCAAACGAGAGGAAGCTTCCACTTCCTCTGTGTAAACCGAGTTCAGGTAGGCCTGATAACCAGCCAAAGTCTGATCCTGCTTGGGGTTGAAACCCCGCACGCGTACCTTTTCTTTAGGAACCAAAGGTTGGTATTTACCTATGGCGCTGTAACGCTCGAACGGTATCCCCCATGGATCAAGACGGACATGGCAATCACGACAGCTTTCGTTGTTTCGGTGGAGGGCGAGGAGATTCTTGATCGAGACCGCTTCCTCGGCGGAATCTCCGGCGGAATCCGATAGGGCCGGCACTTCGGCCGGTGGCGGCTTAACTTCGTCTCCAAGAATGGCTTCGCGCAACCAGACCGCACGATAAATCGGATGCGGAGCTGAACCCGTGGAATTACCCACTAGGACGGAGCCTTGTGTCAGTAGGCCTCCAAGTCGATGTTCCGGTTTGATCGCAACGGAACGAAGCTCCAATCCACGAACGCCTTCGACTCCATAATGGACCGCAAGCGGTTCGTTGAGGTAAGCAAATTTCGAATCGACGATATTGAGGGCACTTGCGTTTTTGCGAATCAGTTCGTCAACGAAACCCACCGTCTCCTCGTGCATATAGTCACGGATGGTCGGACGGAACAACTGTTCCTGTCCGCGCCTCTCACCGACATGCACGGTGTAGAGAAAACGGGGAAAAAGATCGCGATTGATATTCACCGTTTTCATCTTGGTGATGCTTAGCCATTGGGTGGTGAAGTTTTCGACAAAACCCAAAACCCGTGGATCGGCCAGAAGCCGGTGCACCTGAGCCTCGATGACTACGGGCTCGCTAAGCTTTCCCGCGGCCGCAAGATCAAATAGTTCCTGATCGGGCATGCTACCCCAAAGAAAATAGGAAAGACGCGAGGCAAGTTCGTACTGCTTTGACTGGCCGTCGTCATCAACCACCATGTGATAAAGAAACTGCGGCGAAATCAGGACCATCGCAAGGGTCTCTCTCATCGCCTCTTCAAGGGTGCCGAACTCCGCATCGTATACCTTGTAGATCTTCAAATACTGATCGATTTCTTCCCGAACCACGGGACGCCTAAACGCACGTTGCATAAAACGTTTGATGACCTCCCGTGCATACTCCTCGGACTTTGCCCTGCGCAAAGGTGATTCAAAAAGGATTTGGGTGTGGTGTGCGGGCGGCCAAACCTCGGCCACAGGAGCTTCGAACTCGAGCGACTCAAGGACGACACGTGGAGCCTGCAAGCTCCAGGATGCGTCAAACCCGCTCTTGCGATGATCATTCAGTTCGCCGTTATCGAAAATGTTCTGAGCCGTGATGGTAATACTGGGCGGAATGATTTTATTTCTGGTCGCCCTGGCCGGCTGAATCGGAATGTTTTCGATGCGCCCCCGAAATTCAAACTCCTCGGGTTGGTCGGGGGTGTTTGTCAAATGAACGGTCCCCACTTCTTGATAGACTCCCGACCCCGAATCGTGCCGAAGATCGGTACCCATGACCAATCGGAGCCCAACTTCCTCAAATCCCGGAGGAAAATTTCCCGATGCCTTGACTCTGATTCTGAACTCCCCAGTTGTGGGCCAGCTTTTCACTCCGACTGTTTTCCTCCCGACCCCGGGTCCTTGGTAAACGCCTATCTCAGCTTGAGACAACCCCCCTTTTCCGGGATTCCCATGTCCCCATTTCGAGCTGACCCGATGGATTTCTGGCTTTCCCGGATCGACAATCGCACTCGCCATGGCCTTGCGGGCAGCTTCCTTATATCGAACGAGTTGATCCGGTCCGATCATCATCAATTTAGCGGTATTGTTGAAATGATACGGTTTGTCCGGATCGACCGGCAGGTCTTTGACCATCTCAAGTTCAAAACCCAGCAAATCCCGCATCGTATTTTGATATTCAAAGTTCGTCAGCCTACGAGTCGTCGTGGCAACCGAGACATTGTTGGCTTTTATTACATAATCATGCAGACCGCGGTTAATCCACTTGGCGATTGCCGATCGATCGGTCTGATTCGGTTGGGCTTCGTCTTCGGGGGGCATTTCCCCACTTTCGAGCATGTCTAGCACATTCTCCCAACGCTCTAGATCGCGTCCCGACGAGAAATCTCCGTCAAGTGTGTGGAGCGAAATCTGACCCTTGCTTTTTTCTGGACCATGACACCTTATGCAATACTCCTCGAAAAAAGGAATGACTTCCTTTTTAAAGGAAGATTCAGTCTTTGCTTCAACGAGTCCCCCAATAAGCAAAAAGGGAATTGTTGCCACGGCGACAAAAAATATTCTGACCCAAGTAAAATGACTCATTTTATTTCTTTTCCATGACCAATAGGGAAGACTTCCCGCTCATATTGGAAAGGAGCAAGTATAAAAGTAGTAAACTTGTGTGAATTTTCATTACCCAATAAAATAGGACAATATTTTGTTTTTCGTTAACTTTCTATCTTCTTAATGTCTGAAATGAAAGTGTTCTTACGATTCAAGAAATCGACAGGCAAAAGAAATACCCAACTTTGGTCTTTTAGATTCGTAGGTAATTTTCATATCCTAGCCGAACATGCCGCTTAGACATATCATAATAGGAAATAAAATTGGTTTCGGCAGGATTATTAAACTAATTAGATTGAACCCTCAATTTATGCAT
>CAYSOI010000380.1:0-4496 GCA_964432425.1 uncultured Opitutales bacterium
AAGCAACTGGTGGCCAAAGACTTGCCTGATAAAGTGGAGATGGTTTTGAGGTGTCCACTGAGTGAAGATCAACGCAATGCCTACAACCACATTCTCCAAAGAGGCGTTGAGGAAATGGGGGATGATGTGGAGTCGGCCATGAGCCAGCATTCCATGAGCTTTCTTGCGTTGTTGACCCGGTTGCGGCAAGTGAGTGTCGATCCCTGTTTGTTACCAAAACAACTCAATGGCACGGACGCTCTGCACCCGGAAAGCGGCAAAGTTCGGGAATTTTTACGGCGTATGGACGAGTTGCTGGAACGAGGCCACAAGGTGGTGGTGTTCAGCCAGTTTGTGGGCTTTCTCAAGGCATTGAAACCCATCCTCGAAGAGGAACACCCCAAGGCCAAGGTTTATGAACTCCATGGCGGCACCAAAGATCGTGGCAAACTGGTCAGGAGCTTTCAATCCCGCAAAGGCAGCGGCATCTTTCTGGTCAGTCTTCGGGCCGGTGGTACGGGGATTACCCTTCATGCGGCCGACTACGTATTTCTCATGGACCCCTGGTGGAACCCGGCGGTTGAGAAGCAAGCCATCGACCGGGTACACCGCATTGGCCAGACCAAGACGGTCTTCGTCTACCGGATGATTGCCTCCGGCACCATCGAAGAACGGATCCAGGATCTCCAGCAGGAAAAGGAGACGACCTTTACCGAGCTCATCGGGAACCTTGAAGGGCAACTGCTCAAGCAGGATGATGCGTTCCGGAACTTGCGGAAGTTGCTGGAGTTGCAGTGAGTTGTTTTCTTGATCGGTCGGATCTGTCAGATCGGACCGATCCGACAGATCAGTTAAGTTAAAAAAATTAGACTAGGCCGGTCATTTCTCCGGTGCTGGTGGCGAACTTCTCCTTATCGAGGCCGACTCTATGGAGGGCGTTGAGGTAGAGGTTGGGGAGAGGGTAGTTGCTCTTCTGGTTGAAGGCGAGGTGACGGCCGTGTTTGAAGCCGCCTCCGGCGAAAAGAACGGGCATGTTCTTGTTGTTGTGGCTGGAGGCGTTGCCGAGATTGGAGGTGAGGAGGACCATGGTGCTGTCGAGGAGGGTGTTTTCCTTGAGCTGACGGAGGAAGTTGCCCCATTCGTTGATGACGGCTTGTTCGACGATGGCCAATTGCTCCAGTTTTTTCTGGTCTTTGCCGTGGTGGCTGAGGCCGTGATAGCCTTCAGAGATCCCCTGGACGCCGCGGAGCTTGGCATTGCCGGGCATGTGGAGGGTGACAAAACGGGTGGAGTCGGTTTGCAGGGCGAGGGCAATGACGGCAAACATGGCCTGGACGACTTCAATGGTGTTGTTGCGATCAGGTTTGGGAGTCTTGATTCCTGGATTAGGCTTGGGTTTGTTAATCCAGCTGGCGTTCATCTGGAGACGGGTTTCGAGGTCACGTACACTGGTGAACCATGCATCCAGTTTTCCCTGGTCTCCGGGGCCGAGTTCCCTTTTGAGGGCATTGGCTTCGTCTCCGATGATGTCGAGCACACTTTGGCCGCGTTCGATGAGGTCGGCTTGACGGGCTTGTTCCTTTTTGGAGTCGTTGACGAAGAGTTTGGCAAAGATTTTTGCGACGTCCTGCTCGGCAGGAATCATGGAGCCGTTTTCCGTGTAGGAAGGACTGGTGGAACCTCCGGTATTGAGGACGAGGGAGGGGAAACGGGTTTCATGGCCGAGGTGTTTGGCCATGAGTTGGTCGAGGGAAATCGTGTTCTTGCCGCCGCCGCGTTTGTTGGGGCAGGCGGAGAAGATGCTGCCTTCGGCGGTGTGGCCGCCAGTGACCCCGGGGTGGGAACTTCCGGAGACTACGGTCATGTCTTTGCGGAGGTCTTTGAGTGCTCCGAGATATTTGGAGGGTTTGTACTCGGTGCCTTTGCCTTCTGGGACCCAGAAGGGAGCATGGAGGCCGAGGGATAGGCTGACGCCGACAAAGCGTTTTGCCTTGGGTTGGCCTTGCGGAGCGGCAGCAAAAGCCGGGGTCATGGCATCCAGGAAGGGGAGTGCCATGGAAATGCTGCCCGCACGGAGCATGGTGCGGCGGTCCAGAGGTTTCTTGGTCGAGATGTAGGGAGTATTCATTTGGTTTTAAAGATTTCGTTGGCGAGGGTGGCGTGAAGAATGGGGCGGAGTTTGAAGTTTTTGGTTTTGGCCTGGGCTACGATTTGCTCCAGATTCTGGCGGTCACTGTAGCGTGGGGTAGCTCCGGTGGCGTAGGTGAGCAGGTGTTTGGCGAAGGCCCGGGTGAGCATTTCCTGTTTTCCACTGTAAATCTTTTTCCATTGGTTCATGTTGCCAAACTTGACTCCTTCGGGAGTTTGGCCAGCGGGGTTGACCTTGGCGCCTTTTTTTCCGGTGCCGTATTGTCCACGCCAGAGGCCGACAGGATCGTAGTTTTCCAGGGCGAAGCCAGCGGGGTCGATCTTTCGGTGGCAACCGGCACAGGATTCACTGTTGCGGTGTTTGTCGAGTTGGTCGCGGATGCTTTTGGCTCCACGAATGTCGGGTTCCACGGCAGGAACATCGGCGGGAGGTGGAGGGATTTCCATGCCAAGAATTTTCTCGGAGACCCAGACTCCGCGGACGACTGGGGATGTGGTGGTCCCATTGGCGGTGACTTTCAGGACGGAGCCATGGGTGACCATGCCCCCTCGGCTAGTATTGACGAGTTTGACCTTTTGCAGGCCTTTGCCAGGGGAGAGTTCCAGGTCTTTCAGGTAGTAGAATCTGGCCAGGCGTTCGTTGAGCAGGCTGAAATCCGAGGTGATGAAGTTTTTAATGGGTAGGTTGGATTGAAGGAGTTCCCTGAAGAATCCGCGGGTCTCGGCCAGCATGGAGCCCTGGACGATGGGGTCGAAGGTTTTGTAGAGCCGGGTGTCTGGAGTGGTGAAGTTGATGTCCTTCAGGTTGAGCCACTGGTCGGTAAAGTTAGTGATAAAGCGTTCGGCGAAGGGGTGGGCAAGGAGTCGTTCAATTTCAGCATGGAAGACTGCCGGGTCCTTGAGTTTTCCCTGGTCGGCCAGTTGGCGCAGATGCCAGTCGGGCATGGAATTCCAGAGGGTGTAACTGAGCCGTGCGGCGAGGGCGTGGTCGTCCAGTTGGCCCGGTTTTTCGATGAAAGTGTGGAATCTTGGGGAGCAGAGGATGGCCCGGTAGGCGGCCTTGAGGGCGTCCTGAACGGTGGCGTTTTCCCGTTCGAGTTCTTTGTAGGCCAGTTGGATGTAGGGCTGGGCTTGTGCCAGGGTTACGGGTCTGCGAAAGGCAACATTGGCAAAGCGGCCCACGGCTTGGTAGAGGAAGTTCTTTTTCTTTTCCAAGCTGTCGAGTGTGGCGAGAGTGGATTCCGGGAAGCCAGCCAGAAGCCTTGATTGGATCTCTTCCGGGCCGCGTTTGGAGTAGATGCGTTCCATGGTGATGCCGGATGCGGCAATGCCTTGAAAGCCTTGTTTGACCAAGTCTCTTCCTTTGTAGGAAACGTTGCCTCCGGTTGCCCCATTGGGAGCGGATTTCAAGGTGGCGTCGTTGACCTTGAGTTCGAGGGAATGACCTTTCTTGATCCACGCTTCGTAGGTGAGGTCACGTTTTTTCTTGGAAGCTTCGACTAAGCCGACTGGGTACATGAGCGGTGCGGCCGAGCTGTTGGCTCCAGAGCGAAGGGTGCCCCAGACGACTTGGTTGGCTCCCGGATTGATGCCCCTGACATCGTGCAGTGTGATTTTGTACCATCCTGACTCCGGGACCCTGGTCGGATACATGCGTCCATAAAATTGTACCCGTAATTTGTAGGAGATGAGTTCCTTTCCTCTGGCTTCAGGACCTCGATAATTGCCGCCTCCTTTTTTGGTCAATTGCTCCGGTGTGAAGTGTGTTTTGTAGGGTTTGGGTTTCGTAAAGGCCCGCTTGAAGGCTTCTTCCAGGGCGAGGTCGGCGGCATCGAGATAGCTGGCGAGGTTGAAGTGGGAGATTTGCTGGCTTTCCGCTACGGTTTCAAATCCGTGTGAGGCGATATCTTCGGGGAGGAGGTCGAGCAAGGGAATGTCGATGGCAAGCAAGTCCTGGACGGTGTATTCAAACTCCTTTCGGGTCAATCGGCGGACATGGACGTTGCCGGATTGTAATTTTTGCTCCCGGTCCGCTTTCAAGAGGGCGGGTTGGAGTTTGGCTTTGAAGGCATGGAGGGTTGCAGGGTTGGGCCGAGGCTTCTTTGGCGGCGGCATTTCCCCTTCTTCCACCCGATCCAGAATCCGAACCCAGGTCCGGAAAGTTTCCTTGTTTTGAAAATCCACTCCCAATTGCTCCAGGTCCAAACTGCCCTTGGCCGTGTCCCCGTCATGGCAGTCATAGCAATGCTGATCAAACAGGGTTTCAATTTCAGAGGGCAGGCTGATGCCCGCATTCACCAAATTGAAGAGCAAGAGAGACAAGAAAACTGAAACGCAATTTTTCACTGTGACTTTAATAATAGGATTTG
>CAYSOI010000381.1:0-4495 GCA_964432425.1 uncultured Opitutales bacterium
CCCCATCGCCATCCACACCCATCAGGCAACTGTGAATGCAAGACGTCCGATGTTTATTTCGGGAAAGCCCGGGCTTGAACACATGGATCACATGCGGCCTCCAATCCGGCCCCTGATAAAGAAACACTTTGCCATCATGAGAAGCGATAACATCGATCTCCCCATCACCATTCCAATCATTGGCCACTGCAGAATTCACCATACCCCGAGCTTCCGTGATGGTGTGCATCTTCCACTCGGCGGACTTCAATGCAGAAGCCACAAATGAAAACCAAAAGAACAGACAAAACCAGAAAGAATGAGAACGTTTCATGACACCATGCGAAGGCATCCAACAATAAAGTCAACTTCTCAGAAGTTCACGAGTTGTGAGAAGTCATTTCCGAACCAAAGTGAATTCGAGCAGCCTTGATGAAAGTAGCTGAGGCGTCTCGGCTCAGGAAAACAGCGGCGAGACGCCGCAGCTACTTTGCTTGCGTTCCCGGAAAGTTTCTGAGTCAAGGGAACGAATTTTGAGAATCTCCATAAACTGGAGACCTACTTCCTCAAAAAGCTCTCACAGGTGAGAACCTGTACGACGAGATCCTGCATGCCTTTTTCAGCAATTAAGATGTCATCAACAATTCGGTTAATCTCTTTAGAGTCCCGAAACGTAACTTCGCGGCCTGTGCTGTAGGTTAGCATTTTCGTAGTCAACGCTTTCAGAAACTGCTCTTCACGGCTAAGCAGGTACTTCGTTAAAGTCCTGGGGCTGCTTAATTGTTCTCCGGAGGGAAGCTCTGCCCTTCCATCTACCGGCTGCCCTTTTCTCTCCAGCAATCTGTGGCCCATGCGGTCCCAGCGACGATTCTTTACATAGTTGGCTCGGTAGCCTCCAATGGGGTTGAAGTATTCCAGAGGGAATCCAAGAGGGTCGATCTTGTTATGACATTCTGCACAGGTCTCGACATTGCGGTGTTTGGCCAATTGTTGCTTGAGAGTTGTGGTGCCTCGCACATCAGGTTCAAGCGGCTCAACATCGGGTGGTGGAGGTGGTGGAGGCGTGCCCAGGATGTTTTCCAAAACCCAGATTCCCCGGACCACTGGAGAAGTGTCCACCCCATTGGCAGAAAGTGTCAGAATGCTGGCATGTCCGAGTAAGCCGTTTCGTTGGGATTCTGGAGACAGCTTGACTCGTCTGAAGTGGCTACCGTGGACACCATCCATTCCATAGAGGCGGGCCAAGGCCTGATTCAAAAAGGAGTACCGAGCAGACAACAATTCTCCAGGCGGACGGTTTTGCTGGAGAATGTGCGTAAGAAAACGCTCTGTCTCTTCCCGAATGGAGGACTCCAGACCATGACGATAGAATTCACTGTATTTGATACCGTCCGGCGGCATGAGACCAAGTTTATCAAATCGAAGCCAACTGTCGCAAAGTCCTTTCACAAAGGCATCACTTTTGGAGTCCTTGAGCATTCGACGCACCTGATTGGCAAGAACCTGTGGTTTTCGCAGTTCTCCAGTTTTCGCATGGTGCAGAAGCTGGGCATCCGGCATCGAACTCCAAAGGCAATAAGACAAGCGGTTGGCAAATGCATGAGAAGTCAGCTTGCCATCTTTATCCGTATCCTCCCGAAGGTAGAGAAAATCCGGGGAAACCAGTACGGCTTTCATTGCAAGAATTAATGATTCAGCGGGAGAACGCCCAAGCTGAGTTTGAGCCTTCCGGGCAATGTCCACAAAAGGTGCCACTTCAGAAGAATCCACAGGGCGGCGGAAGGCTTTTCGGACAAACTTGGTCAATGCCTTCTGGATATCGACCCTGGATGCATCACGTTGTCCGTCCAGAAACTCTCTCTGTGCACTGGAATGAAAAGTTTGGGGCAAGGGACCCGTAATCGAGAAATGATGCATACGAATTAATGGACCTTTCCAAACATCGGAAACGGCCCGGCCAGGCACTGCATTCTTCCCCACAATGTGCCAGGCATGGGAACCTTCTTTGCCGCGAAATTCCACGTCATCATGATACTTGATCAAAATGTCCCGCATCCAATAGTCGGAAGGTCCAGGGCCATTATCCCAGTTTACAAATGGGACGGAGCCCTTGGGCAACCAGAGCGTCAATCCGTAATCCTCCGCTTCGTGATCCTTGAGATCCCACAAGCCAAAACGTTTTCTCATGTTCACCCCTCCCGGCTGAAGACCACTTGCATTTTCCGCGACATAAATGGCCAACTGCATCGGCGGTTGCAGATCCGTAGGAATCATCTTCGGATCGTAGGGATGCGTCAGTCTGTTGAGAGCTTCCGCATTGACTGAAATCTTGTAGTAACCGGCTACCGGAATCCCGCCCTGATTGACAAATCGTTGAGGATAGGTGGGGAGTCTGATATGACGGGAAAGGTTCTTCGCTCCGGCTCCAATATCGATGTATTCATTCGCATTGTAGACCTTGTACATCCAGGGTGTTCGGGGTTCCCGGTTAGGGTACCCCCAGGAAGCAAAGGGAGGCTGAATCTTCCTGGATTTGGGAATTTCGCCAAAGGAGAAAGCCATTCGCAGGTATTGATCGGAAGCGGTCAAATATTGATCCAAATGCGATTCAGACAATCTCAGGGCTTCTCCAATCTTGGTAAATCCATGGTGATTTTCATCGGCTGGAAACATTCGGGTCGGGTCCACGGTCAGGTTCTCCAGCCCGAGAAGGTCTTCGAGGGTGTTTTTGTACTCCAGGCGATTGAGTCTACGAAGGACGGTTTGCGAGGTTGTGTTGGCAGCATCGAGAGACTCCAGAGTCCGAGTCAACCATTGGACTGTGGCCTTGATTTCCTGTGGGGTGGGGTGAGCCACGCCTTTTTTCTCTGGAGGCATTTCTCCGAGATTGAGTTGGTCCAGAATGTCCTCGAGAGTTTCAGTGACCCGATGATCACTGAGGTCAAGTTTCCATGACTGGCCATCACGAATGGCGAGTTCGTGAAAGGCCCGGTCCCCTTTTTGTTTTTCGGAACCATGGCATTGGATGCAATAGGTATTGAGAAATGCATGAACAGATGACTCCAGAGGGACAGTTTGCTTCCCAGAAAGAGAAGCCATGAACGGCAGTCCAAATCCGCAAATTGCCAATAGCCAACAAGCTCTTCGTGTCCTCATTTAAACAGCCTCCAACCCGGTCAGCGTTCCTGTGGATTTGTTAAATTTCTCAAGAGGAAGGCCCAAGTGCTGAAGCATCGAGAGGTAGAGATTCGACAGTTGTACGGACTCCCGGCCATCCCGAGCGTAGTGTTTATGCTCACCATGACGAAAACCTCCCCCGGCCAGCAGAATTGGAAGGTCACGATTGCTATGAGAATTGGCACTGCTCATACCACTCCCGAAGAGTGCCATCGTGTTATCGAGCAGAGTGTTCCCATCGGGCTCCTGAATGCTTTTCAATTGATCGAGAAACCTGGCGAATTGCGAAGTATGGAACGTTTCAATAATCGCCAATTCTTCCATCACCGCCTGAACTTTTCCATGATGGGAAAGTGTATGATAACCCGTGTTTACTCCTTTGAGTCCGCCATTGTCTTTACCTAGATTGGCAAAGGACAGGGTCATGACCCGTGTGGAATCCGTCTGCAAAGCCAAGGTCATCAGATCGTAGAATACCGCAGTCTGGTCGCGAAGCACCATGGTATCGACAATCTTGGGTAGCTGGTAAGATGTCTTAGCTTTGGGTTTATCCAACCATTGAGCCGAACGTTCCACCCGAACTTCCAGTTCACGAACGGAAGTGAAGTATTGATCCAGCTTTTCGGTGTCCGACTTACTCAATTTGTGCTGAAAGGACTTCGCCTGCCCTTGTACCAGGTCGAGGATCGAACTTCGGTCAGCAAAGGCTTTTTTCCGATCAACCCGTTGCTTTGGAGAGTCGTTTCTGAACAACAAATCAAATAGCTGGCTTGGGCGTTCAATGGGACGAAGCGTCTGGCTATTTCGAGTCCAGGAAATCTGATGATCCTGAATGCTGTGGCAACCAAGGGCCAGCGAAGGGTATCGCGTTTGGCCACCGACAAACTCTGCCGCTTTCTGGTCTACCGAGATGTTGCCTTCCGAATATCCACGAGACTGCTCCACAGGGATGCCACTCAAAAAATACTTGGTTCCCGAATGACCACCACCGATGTTGTGATCAAGTCCGGAAAAGATGGTAAACTCATCCCGTAGATGCTCCAGAGGTTTCAGAAGCTCCGGGGTCTTGTAGTCGCGGCCAACTTCTTTGGGATGAAAAAGATGCGGCATCATGCCAAAGAAGATACCTGTGGCGACCATTCTCTTGGTCGAAACGACTTCTTTGTGGGGAGAAGACATCGCTTCCAACACCGGCAATGCCATCGCAACACCACCGGCACCACGGAGTAAAGTTCTTCGGTCAATAGGTTTGAAATTGTTGATCATGCAATGAGTTCTTTGATGACTTGGCCGCCGAATTGGCTGAGTTGTTTGTATCGGCCGCCATGGAAGTAGGTAA
>CAYSOI010000382.1:0-4479 GCA_964432425.1 uncultured Opitutales bacterium
GGCAGGCAAAGCAGTTTTGCGACAGGATGGGGCGAACATCCTGATTGTAGTCCACAGCATGGATGTCGTTCGTGAATAGTAAGACAAGAAAGGTCAGAGAAACGGTGACTTTCATAACAAAATAATAGACTGATCGCTCAATTTATCCCCAATCGCAAAGATCATCCACGTAGGCAGCGGAACGATCTCGCAGCCATCCGTCGAGTTGAGCGGGTTCCTTAAGTTGCTGCCCACGCATGCGGGAAACCAGGATGTAATTGGAGGTAAGATCCTGCTGGGCACTCATGTCCCCCCAGAGCTTTTCAAATTGTGCAACCGGATAAATGTCTTCCTGTCCCCTTCCCCAGCGTTTTTTGACATCCTTGAGGGTAATGTAAGTGGGCAACTTCGCGGAAGTATCCCGGATGGCAGAGGCGACAACGCGGGGGTTGGAGAGGTCTTCCTTCCTGAGACCAAAGAAATTGAGAAGGGAGGAGACATTTACCCATGTGGAGAGGGTGTTGTACCATGACAACTGAAACTCCGCCTCTTCATCCGGCATGGCCAGGCCTTCGATGATGCGGTTCTGCCCATTGACTTTTGCGAGACCGCCACCGCGGTCATCCAGTTCCCGTTGAATGACTTCAAAGCTGAGGCCGGCTTCGGATGCGATGTGACTGCCTAGAACCACAGGATCGAGGTCCGCCCCCAGCGTGTCGATGTTGTGAATAAAGAGGTATTCTAGATTGGGATGTTTCTCCAACAGACGTGAGAGGGTGCCGTTGCGGAGGAGGTTTGGAATTTCATACCAGTGGCCGACAGGATGTAGGCATTGCATGGGAAGGTTATCCCGATAATCGGCCCCTTCTCCGGCGTCACTGGCCCATGCCTGAAGGGCGGATCGCAGACTTTCCTGAACTTTCTGCGCCTGTTCATCCAGGATTTGCTGGTGGACCTCTTCCCAGGCAAATCGCAGGTCCCGAAGCATGGGGATCATTCGCAATCCGACATAACATCCCGGCGACAGGATCAAATTGTCTGTAGCAGTTTGTTCGTTTTGGGAGTTCACCCAATTGGAGATGGGTTCGTTTGTGAGATAACTGGTCGTGAAAATGTGAGGAATCTCTTGCTCGACGGAAACGGAGGCTTTCCGGGTCTTGGCGAGATGGACTTCGATGAAATTGCGGTGTTTGCCCTGAAATTGAGCAAAGGGATTCAGGGCTTTGACGACGCCAGCACCCCGTGTCCAACGGCTTCCAGCACCTCCTGCCAGGGTAACGACAGCGACCTGGCCGTTGGCTAAAGCATTTCGGCCCGCTTCTTCAATGAAAGCCGGTTGATCTGGAGATGTGGCATCAAAGAGTTCTGCTTTGGGCACATCTTCAATTATGGAGTTGGGTGGGAGGCGATTTTGGGAAAGCCCCACACGGCCAGCCCGCATGTCCCGGCGAATTTGCTCATGCAATTCGGGATCAAATCCGTTTTGCTCAAGAAGGGAAACCAAATCCCCTGCCGGCCAGAAACCTGATGGTTTGCGAGGTTTCTCTGAGGTTGTGGCCAGCAGCGTTTTGGTCAGCTCAGTATCCAGGTGATGGCTTGCATAGTTGCGGACGTGCTCGATTTCGGCCTGTTGACCTTGAGTCAAATCCGCAGAGGAATGATGTAACAAAGCAGGCAAGGTGCAATGGTAGTACCCCGAAGACATCAACAATTCGTCTTTACCATGGAGCACTTTGGCCTGGGTTCCAACCTCGTTGATGGCGAACTTGTAGGTCACCGGGTCCATCGCGAAGGGCAAGGCCGTCTCATATTGCTTTTTTGTATCCAAAAGGATTTTTCCCATCCGTTTCTGGGCCTCCTCTCTTTTCCATGGAGCAAAGAGAAAGCCCATACCGCCGCCGGCCATTCCCCCCAACATCCAGAATCCCCAGAAGTCCTGACCAAACTCCTCCCGAACCTGCTGAATCAGGGACTCAGTGTAGAGGTTGGTCGCCCAGGGAATGACGTCTTTAATGGGACCATCGAAGTTTTCCTGGGTGTACTCACCGAGTCTTTGAATGTTCCCTTCTTTGAGGGCATTGAGCATGCGTTCCAACAGACGGATGGCGTCCTGCCTGGCGGTCCATTCCTTGGAAGAACGCAGGAGGTATTTTTCAGTGACCATTTCAAGGATGGGGCCGACATCCTGTGCCATGCCGCCATGCACCAGAACCAGGCTCTCTTCCAACTTCCGACGGGAACCGGGAGGAATTTCCCCTTCCGAAAAGATGTGATGTTCAGGAAGTAGTCGCCCTTGGCTGATTCCATACTCAGGGTCCTCCTCCCTGGCATGAGCACCCTCGATCAGTTTGATACCTGGCCAAACACCTCCGGAATCCTGCCAACCACCTCCAGAACCTCCGATCCATTCCCCCAAAATGGCCCGGGATGCCACGATTCGGCGGTCGGATTCTCCCAGTGGCCCATGCAAAGAACTGACTTGACCAGTCACCCGCATGCAGGCGGAAATCAGACACCCCAGCAAATTAGTGGATACGGCCAGCCGGGAGCCCTTGGGTATGTTATTGACCTGACTGACGACCTCCAGTCCCCGTCCCGCCCCCAGCATTTTCTCCAACAACTCTGAGAGCGGCTGGCGGGCACTTTCAATCCCCATAGGCACTATGCCCGAGGCAATAACGGCTGCCTTCAACAAGCCGAGGTAATCCTTCGCAAAATCAAAGACCTCGGCAAAGCTTTCGATTTCAGCGGAAGCCTCAAGGTCTACGCTGCAAAGCCGCAAAATGGGGCGATCAATGACACGTACAAATGCCTGGACTGGGGGCTGTGGTTCTTCTGTGCCCTCATCGTGAACGCAAAGATCAATGGAGATATTCAGAACTTTGGCACCTTCCGGATAATCCATCCCCAGAAAGAAAATGTCACTCCAAGCACTGTGGGTCAGGTCCATGCGAACGGCAGTGGATTCGGCCACAACCGGGTACAATCCCGTATCTTCATCCTGCACCAATAGTTCTGGAACCACTCTCAGGGGATGATCCGCGGGATGACCGACCCGAAACATCCACTGGTTCCCCTTTACCGAACGGACACTTTTGCGTACCTGGTTGGCCAATGTTTGAAAAGCCAACCGATGGTAACCTTCAGCCATGGCACTTGATAATGCGGAGTTGGGGCCATCCTTATCCTGCTGGTTCCAAAACGCATCAATGGCTTCTCCAAATCTTCTTTCCAGCAAGCTCTTGTAGCCTCCGTAAGGAATCGTGCCGCCTTCGGGTAATCCCTTTCGCATCGGCAGATGGTAGCGATAGAGGGCATACAAAAAGAAAATGGCCCGCACTCTTTCGTACAAATTCTCATGGTCCCGGCGGAGTCCATCGAGCTCCAGTATCTCTGCATTGAGGTCTTCAATGGTCAGGTCCTGACATATTTCCTCCAGGGATTGGTTTCGGATGTCCGGGGAGTCCGAGAGTAAAGTTTCCAGCAATTGGCCCATGATGCTTTGTCAGTTTCTGGCGTTTCGGAATAACGAGTCAGGCTCCCAATCGTCTCGAGGCCAGCAATCCGGCGACTCTGGTCAACACTTCCTCCCGGTCTCTTCCATTTAGGGAAATGGCCAATTGTGCGGTCAGCAAACCGTACTTCTCCCCCACGTCGTACCGGTGATCCTGCATGACCATGGCGAGGTACTTCTCCCGGTCGGCCAACTTTGCCAGAGCCTCCGAGAGAGTGGGGCGGGCATCCGGATCTTCCAGGAGTTCGCCAAGAAGATCCAGCACACGGGGCGTCAGTACATGCATGCCAAAGAAGCAAAGGTAATATCCGGCCCGAATCCCAGGAACGGAGAGCTCCTGTTCCGCCACAGTGGGTGTCGGTTTTTCCAGCACCGCTTCGACTTCATACAAATCCTGAAACCCCGCCACACACCGACCGCCTACTGCCCCAAAGTCCGGCAACAGGTGTTCACGGGTTTCCTTCACCGTGGAAATGGAGCATTCGTGTTCGGAGGCTGCCTTGACGAGTCGTTGAGCACAACTCTGACCGCCTTCGGAACTGACCCACAAATGATCGCCGACCAGATGGAGAAAGGGTTCACCTGCACAAAAGTCTTTGGCCAGATGCAAAGCATGCCCATACCCACGGGAATCCCTCTGTTCTATAAAAGTAATCCGATCCAAATGCCCGCCGGACACTTTCCCAAAAGCCTCTTGCTCCCCCGGAGGAATAACCAGGGCGATCTCGTCCATGTTTGCCCGCAGAGCTTCTTCCACGATCACTTGTAAGACAGCTTTGCGTTCACCATCCGCATCAATGAGGGTTTGAAAAGGCAAATGCCGCTGAGAGGGAGAAGCCACTGTGATAACCGCTTTACGCACATTCATGGCCCCCACCAAAACAGCCCATTTGATAAAGTCAACAAGTGGCAACCGAATGCGGGTATTGAATGGAATGTCACCTTAATCAGAAAAATTTGCTCAAGGCCCAAATCCCCCCTTGACC
>CAYSOI010000383.1:0-2275 GCA_964432425.1 uncultured Opitutales bacterium
ATCGGCAGGCAAGAAACCACCTTGAAGTTTAACAATTTCTGGGACGCTTCCCAAGATACTGGATGATGCAGAATTTCGTGGGATGTTGAATGCCGCTTTGAAAGGTGATTTTCCAAAGGATTCGACAGACAGCATCAGGAGTTTTTTGTACAAGAAGGATTCTTTGAAATGAAAACTCAGGAAGAAGGACTTGCGGTTGCTTGGGATGTGCTGGAAGGACTCTCCGTAGGCGATGCTCTGGGTGAAGCGACTTCCTATATTTTCTATGAAGTGCGGGAGGCGATAGACAAACTTCAGCTTGGGTCCTGTACTTTACGATACACCGATGATACGGAGATGGCATTGGTAGTTTATGACACTTTGTCGAAGCTCAAGGGGGGTAAATGAAGATTACATAGCATGGAGCTTTGCCATGCGGTTTCGAAAAGATCCAGACCGAGGTTACGGGCGAATGGCTCGACGGATCCTTGAGAAAATTTTCATGGGCACATCTTAGAAGTAGGTTTCTCCCGCTGCATTTGGTGGAGGTTCATTTGGGAATGGTGCCGCAATGAGAGTGGCTCCCATTGGAGCCTATTTCCATGATGATTCTGCACAGGTGATGATGATGGCGGAACGTTCCGCCAAGGTGACTCACTATCACCCGGAGGAATTGCCGGAGCAGTCGCAGTCGCACTTGCCGCTGCAGAAGCCACCAAGGGGCGAACTCACAATGATCCCGATCTTATCAGAACTGGAATCGTGGAAAGCCTGAAGAGATTACTCCCAGAAGGTCGCACCCGATCCAACTTTCTCCACGCCATTTCACGTGGTTTTGATACTGCCCCGCAATCTGTAGCAAGAGATGTTGGAAATGGTAGCGAAATCTCTGCTCAGGATACGGTCCCTTTTTGCATTTGGAATGCTATCCGAATGATCGACAACTACGAAGAGGCGATTCTATCCACGATTGAAGCCGGCGGCGATTGCGATACCAACTGTGCGATTGTTGGGGGTATTGTCTCCGCCTACCTGGGCCAAGCGGGAATTCCGGAAAAGTGGAAGGAACTTCGTGAGCCTCTGAAGGTGAAGATCTGACCCAGATCTTTCTGATCAGTCAGATTGGACCGATCTGCCTGATCCATTCAATACCTTTGGCTTGCAGAAAGGCTCTGGATTACTCTAGAAGAGCAGACCTATGGCAAAGGTAACTTACATCACTCAGGACGGCAACAAGGTCGAAGTGGATAACGCTGAGGGCAACCTCATGGAGATTGCTCTGGAAAACGCTGTGGAGGGCATAGATGGCTCATGTGGAGGCGTCTGTTCCTGCTCGACTTGCCATGTGTACATTCCTGAGGAGTGGAAGGCGAAGGTGGGGCCTGGAAATGATGATGAAGTGGCGGTGCTTTCCAGTAATGAGTTCAATACGGACCGGAGTCGTCTGGGTTGCCAGATCGAGATGAATGAGGATCTGGATGGACTGGTGGTGGAAGTGGCTCCCAGCTATTGATGGACAGTTTACGCGATCCCTTTGAGGAAGCCCGGAAGAGGTGTCCGGTGTTGTCCACTGAATTTCAGGGTGAATCGATCCCGATGATCCTCCGGCTTGCGGAAGTTCGGGAAGCTGCTAAAAATTGGGAAACCTTCAGTTCGGATGCACCGAGGAGAGTGCCCATTCCGTCAGAGGAAAGTGTACGTTCGGTTCGTCAGTATCCGATTGAGACGAATCCACCTGAGCACACGGAGTATCGCAAGATTGTTGAGCCGTTCTTTCGTCGGCCTTTGCTGCCGGAGGTGAAGGAGAAGTTGGATGTCTTGCTGGAAAAACTGATTGTCGAGATGCTGGCGAAGGAGAGTTTTGAGGTCATACAGGACTTTGCCATTCCGCTCCAATCCCATGCCTTGACCTACTTGCTCAATGTCGATGCGAAGGAAGCGGAAACCTGGATTGGCTGGGGTGTACATGTTTTTAAGGAAGGGGACGGGGAGAGCAAAGGTGCCTTTATGGAGAGGTACTGCCAGCAGATGTTTGAAGCGGCAGAGGAGAATCCGGGTGAAGACTTTTTCAGTGCTTTGAATGCAGCCGAATACCAGGGACGGAAACTGACTTTGGAAGAGAAGTTGGGTTATGCCAATCTGGCCTTTGCGGGAGGTCGGGATACCATCATTCAAACAGTGGCCTGTATCCTTGGTTGGTTTGCTGAACATCCCGAAGGTTTGCAGTTTTTGAGGGAGAACCCCAAGAGCATCAACACGGCTTGCGAAGAGTTCTTTCGTTTGTTCATTCCCTTGA
>CAYSOI010000383.1:2375-4452 GCA_964432425.1 uncultured Opitutales bacterium
CCCAAGAGCATCAACACGGCTTGCGAAGAGTTCTTTCGTTTGTTCATTCCCTTGACTCACATTGGTCGGGTTTGTCCACATGCAACCGATGTTCATGGCCATGAAGTTCCACCGGGAGGTCGGGTTTCGCTAGGATGGTTTGCGGCGAATCGGGATCCGGAAGTTTTTGACAATCCAAATGAGGTGAAACTGGACCGCAAGCCGAACCCACACGTGGCCTTTGGATTTGGTATTCACAACTGCCTTGGAGCCCATCATGCCCGTGCCATCATGCGAGGTCTGGTGACCAAGCTTTCCCAGAAGCTGAAGGCTATCGAATTACTGGATTTTGAAAACCATGTTGAGGTGGAAAAGGACTACACCCGGACCGGTGGATATGAACACCTGAAGGTTAAGTTTCAATCGTTGGAATCATGACGTTCTCCCGCAGCATCTTTATGCTTCTGGTTCTCCTTCTGAATTCGTTGGAGCTGCTCGGCAAGCGTCCCAATATTCTCCTCATTGTTTCTGAAGACAATGGTCCCGAACTCGGATGCTATGGCGATCCTTATGTCCAGACTCCAGTGCTGGACAAGCTGGCAGCCGAGGGGATTCGATTTGAGAAAGCCTATGTTCCTCAAGCTGGGTGCAGTCAATCCCGAGCCGCCTTTCTTACCGGACTTTATCCACACCAAAATGGGCAAATCGGGCTGGCGACCTGGAAGTTTCAAATGTATCGGAAAGACACTCCGAACATGGTCACTTCCCTCAAGGCAGCAGGCTATCGTACCGGCATCATTGGAAAGCTGCATGTGAACCCGGAATCTGCCTTTCCATTTGATGTGCACAAGATTCCTTCCGCCAACTTCAGTCGCAAGAATCTGGATGCCTATGCAGACGAAGCTGAGAAGTTTATCAAGAGTTCGGAGCAACCCTTCTTTCTGAGCGTCAATTATCCGGATCCGCATCGCCCATTCCTCAAACAAGTCAATGGTTGGCCGGAAAAGCCTTTGACGGAGAAGGATGTGAAACCATTACCCTACTTTGGGTTGGATTCACCTGATCTTCGGAAGCAAATGGCCGACTACTACAACTGCATGAGTCGACTCGATTCTCAGATCGGAGACTTGCTCAAGGTGCTGGAGAAATCCGGTAAAATGGAAGACACCCTCATCGTATATCTCGGTGATCATGGGGCAGATTTGTTGCGTGGAAAACGCACTTCCTACGAAGGGGGAATTCGCATTCCATTGATTGTCTATTGGAAGGGGAATTCTCAGTTTCAAAGAGGGGACAGGGAGCAACTGGTTTCTGCAATAGATCTAATGCCTACGTTTCTCGAATTGTCAGAGGCAGATCCTGTGCCGAACTTGCCGGGCCGATCTCTGCTGCCTTTGCTCAAAGAGGCAACCATTCCCTGGCGGCGATATCTGTTTACCGAATTCCACCTTCACTCGGCCCACAATTATTACCCGCAGCGGACAGTAACCGATGGTCGATACAAGTTGATTTACAACTTGCTACCCGGAGAAGTGAACCCCGGATACGACTTTGCCGTGAATCGCTTTTTTCCGGATTTTCAACAAGCTTTCCAGAACGCTCCTCCCCACATTCAGAAGGCCTACGAAACCATGCGACAACCTCCTGAGTTTGAGTTGTATGATCTGGAGAAAGATCCCTATGAATTTCGAAATCTGGCTGAGGACAAAGAAGTTGCGAAAGATCTTTCCCGACTGAAAGCGGAGCTTCTCCAATGGCGGAAATCTACCAAGGATCCTTTCTTGCATCGGAAGAACCTGCTCCAATTGAAAGAAGAAGTCGAAGCCTCCTTTCGAAACGGTACTCCTGATAAGAAATACCTGGATCTGAACTACGTGGAGTACTTCTTCGAGGAGTAAGTATAGGTCCTATAAGCCACTATGTGTGCTGTTCTTACCAGTCGAAGATCCAGAAATAACTCGAACCCCAATGAAGAATGAGTGCCCCCATTACCCCGGAGGGATTACAACCATTTAGCGTGGGGTTGAGTGAGGGATGAACGATACCCCAGGAATGGGAAATACAAAGGTTCACCCCGGAGTGGGTGCCAGCAAATTCA
>CAYSOI010000384.1:0-4448 GCA_964432425.1 uncultured Opitutales bacterium
TAGTTTTGCTCGGCAATGCGTACCTGTTGGACCAGGTTGATCAAATCCGAAGCCATGGCGGACTTGTCTCCTTTGTCTTCCAAATGGGACAGGTTCCCCGTGATGAAGAAATACGGAACCAGCAGCAACAAAGCAACAATCACGGCAAGCCACACCAACTTGGCTCGAATGGTCATGCGGTTTAACATAATGTAAAGGGCCTGGAACTAGCCGAAAAGTGGTCTGCAACCCCAAGGCAAGCAATGAAAAAAGACCGAAGTCCCAGCAAATCCCAGCGAAGTAATGGGTGAGAAAAAAAGAGGAACTTTACACAAGTTCCGGAATCGGTCGAGCAATGTTACCGATCTCCCGTACATCCTTGGGCAGATGCTGGGCAATCCGCAATTCACCTAGGTCAAAAAGGGTATGGAAGATGGTTCCCAACAGATCGGTCGGGCCATATTTCCTGGTGGCAGGCAAGGAAGCCGTTTTGTCCGACTCTCCCACGACTTGCCCCATTTTCAACCCACCTCCGGCAAGCAGCAGTGAGGTCAGGTTGCCATAATGGTCACGCCCACCATTTTTGTTGATACGGGGTGTGCGTCCCATTTCACCTGTGACAACCAATAGTACTTTCTCGCTAAGACCTCGTCGTTCCAGGTCAGTCAAAAATGCAGAAACGGCATGGTCAACCTGATGCCCCATCGGGTAAATTCCAGCCATATTTTTAGGACTGTTGTTGTTGGCATGATAATCCCAACCACAATCGGAAACGGTGACAAATCCAGCCCCGGCTTCGACCATACGACGGGCCATTAACATCTGATGTCCCAGCAGGTTTGTGGCACGACTCATATCATACCACCTCTGTAAATCCCGTGCATCGAAAAGATGCCGTGTGTCGTAAAGTTCAAGGGTTTCCGGATCTTCGCGGGAAAGGTCAAATGCTCCGGCAACTCCACCGGTAATGACATTGAAAGCCTGCTGCTGAAATTCATCTGCACTATCCAGAACGCCGGAGGAGTCCAGATCGCGACGTAGCTTATCCATTCCCCCAAGCAAGGCTTTCCTGTCCTGAAAACGAGTGGAGGCCAGACTCAACTCCATATCCTGCTTCAAGGGCCCACCGCCAGCAGGATTGAATGCCTCAAAAGATGGCCCCAAAGAGCCTGGGGATGTCAAAGTTGGCAAAGCTCCGGTCTCAAAATTTCTCCGCAATTTTAGCTCCGGTTGCACAGCTTCCGGCAACAAAAGCACATTACTGGGCATGCCCGTACTGGGATTGTTTGTCCCGACAATCCGACTATAGACCGAACTCATGGAGGCGTTTAAATCATTACCGCCACTGCTCACACTCAAATAAGTGTGCCCACCATTGCCCGATGCATAGGAGCGGACAACCGCCAGCTTGTGAGCCATTTTCGCCAGCTTTGGAAAAGTCCCGCCAAAGGTGATGCCCGGAAGCGAGGTTTTGACTTCACCGGTAATGCTGCGGAACTCCGAAGGTGCCGTCATTTTCGGATCAAAAAATTCAATATGCGGAGGCCCTCCCTGAAGAAAAAGCAGAACAACCGCTTTGTCCTTCACCAGCTTGGGGTGGTTTTTGGCCAGAGCCTTGATTTGCATAAGGTTGGGCAGATTCATCCCGGCAAACATGCTCAAAGAGCCCGCCTGCAAAAAATTCCTTCTGGTATAACCGCTACAATTGCGGTCTGGTAAAATGTCCCGTACGCTCAGCATCTTGAATGATCTCAGTCTATGATAGTGCTAATCAGTACTTTCAGGACACAAGGGCAAGAAAAGCTTGCCAGCCCCGACCACATGTTTGACGACATTGTCCTTATCATTATGGAAAATCTCTCAATTCTGACTCTCGGTGGAGGCTGCTTCTGGTGTATTGAAGCATTGTTTGAAGGCTTGGATGGGGTGGAAAATGTAGTCTCCGGATATGCGGCAGGCCACACGACTGACCCGACCTACGAAGCAGTCTGTACCGGGCAAACCGGACATGCGGAGGTCGTGCAAATTCACTATGATGCTTCCAAAATCTCCGCAGCCGAAATTTATGAACACTTCTTCAAAGTGCACGACCCGACTACCTTAAACTGCCAGGGTGCAGATGCCGGGACCCAATACCGCTCCATCATCCTCTACCATGACGAGGCACAAAAAGTCGCTGCGGAACAAGCCAAAGAAGCAGCAACTCAACTCTGGACAGGTCCCATCGTCACGGAAATTGAACCTGTCAGCACCTTCTACCAAGCGGAAGACTACCATCAGGACTACTTCCGCCGAAACCCGGACCAACCCTACTGCGCTGCGGTCATCGCCCCAAAACTTCAAAAACTTGAAAACTCATGAAATACATTCTCACCACTCTCTCCATACTTCTTCTCTTCTCTGTTTCCCACGCCGGAGAGAAACCCAACATTCTCTACATCATGGTCGATGACCTCGGTTTTGGAGACCTCTCCAGCCATGGGGCCACCGACCTCAAGAGCCCCAATATCGATAAATTGATGGCTGATGGACTGAGGTTTAATAATTTTTATGCCAACTGCCCGGTCTGCTCCCCTACCCGAGCTTCTGCCATGACCGGCAGGTATCCGGATATTGCAGGTGTCCCCGGAGTCATTCGCACTTACGAAACCAGCAACTGGGGTTACCTGACCCAAGAAATCCCAACTCTTCCGGATATGCTCAAAACTGTAGGCTACCATACCGCTCATGTCGGGAAATGGCACCTTGGCCTGGAGCCGGAAAATCACCCAAATTCCAGGGGGTTTGATCACTTCCACGGCTTTCTGGGAGATATGATGGATGACTACTACAAACACACCCGCCATGGAAAGCACTACATGCAACTGAATGAGAAAGACATTCGCCCACAAGGCCATGCCACGGATTTGTTTTCTGACTGGGCCTCCGACTATCTGAAAAGCCGTGCAGAAGCGGACTGCAAAGACCAGAAGCCTTTCTTCCTCTACCTCGCCTACAATGCTCCACACACACCGATTCAACCACCAAAGGACTGGTTTGAAAAAGTAAAAAAACGGGAACAAGGCATCTCCGATGGCAGAGCTAGACTGGTGGCTTTGATTGAGCACATGGACTACGGGATCGGCCAGGTCATGGAAACCTTGAAGTCCAGAGGTTTGGACAAAAACACCCTCGTCATCTTCACTTCCGATAACGGCGGCCAAGTCAACGTAGGCGGTCGCAACGGAATCTACAAAGGCGGGAAGCAGCAAATGGATGATGGTGGTATTCGTTCCACAACCTGCGTGGTCTGGCCTGAGAAAGTCAAAGCTGGCAGCCGTACGGATGTGGTCGCATTGACCATGGATTTAACCACGACACTACTCGACATCGCCGGCGTAGAAGTAAAGCATCACCTCGATGGAGTCAGCCTATTGCCAACTTTGCAGGGCAAAACTCAGGACCTCTCGCAAAGGTTAGTCATCTGGGTACGCCTGGAAGGTGGACGCAAGTACCAGGGACGCCCCTACTATGCCATTCGCCAGGGAGATTGGAAGCTCACCCAGAATACCGCCTTGGAGCCAATGACACTCTATAATCTGGCCAAAGACCCCAAGGAGCAAACCCCGGTGAACAATAATCAAATCCGCAACACTCTCCTCAACGCCCTCCAAAAGCATTTCCAAAGAGCCGGAGGCACTCCTTGGCAAGGATCCCGAACCGTAGGTTGGGAATAATTTGTGATCATTCCGATCAAAAAACAAAAGACCCCGTGAGGAACTGCCTCACGGGGTCTTTTGATAAAGGATCTCTTACGAATTACTGCTTACCGAAGATTTCCACTTCGATGTAGTGATTCATCGCATTGGTGCTGTTTCCTGCACTCCAAAGACGAACGTAACGACCTTTGGCACCTTTGATGTCAATGTACTTGCCTTTGTAGGTTTCGATGTAAGCCAAGTCCTTGCCAGCTCCCAGCTTGGAGGAGTTGTCGTGGTCGTTATTGTAGACGGTTGTTACATCATCAACAAAATCCGGGTCGTCCGAAACCTGAATGACTACGTCGTGATAAGCACGAGCCTGGGAATGGAAGTGCCAGATGCAAACGCCAAAGATTTCAGAAGCTTTTTCCAGGTCGATTTGAATCCATTGCTTTTTGGGAGCCAATTCGACGAAGTAACCTTCTTCACCATCTTTGTCGCCATCGGTGACAAACTCCAAATCACCAATAATCGGAAAATCGTCGGAGCTGGTGACTTCCTTGTCTTTAGCAATGTTGGTGGTACCAGCCGGAACTAGAATTTCTCCACGTTTGGCAGCTTTCTTTTCCAGATGAGGAAAACCTTTGATGGGTTTTGGAGTACCGATGAAGACGGGTCTGGGGACTTCAATTTTGAGTGGTTCCTTGTCCGCGGCAGAAACGGAGCCTGCAAGGAGGGACAGGGTAACACTTCCAATGAGGAGGGTTTTGAATGTTTTCATTAATTAAC
>CAYSOI010000385.1:0-1179 GCA_964432425.1 uncultured Opitutales bacterium
TAGCAAGTCCTGCAGATCAGCGAAGCCGACTTTGGCGGTGAGTTGGTCGCTTTGGTCGAAGAGGTCTCCGATGATTTGTTGTTTTTCACGCTGGAGATGGAGGACGCGTTCTTCGATGGTGTTGGCGGCGATGAGTTTGATGGAGGTGACTTTTCGTTCCTGGCCGATACGGTGGGCACGGGCTGTGGCCTGGGCTTCGGCGGCGGGGTTCCACCAGGGGTCGAAGTGGATGACCATGTTGGCTCCGGTGAGGTTGAGCCCTGTGCCCCCGGCTTTGAGGGAGATGAGGAAGACGGGAATGTCGTCGTCCTGTTGGAAACGGTCGACCTGAGCCATGCGGTCTCTGGATTGGCCGTCGAGATAACAATAGCGAAGGTCGCGTTCATCCAGAGATTCCCGGATCTTTTTGAGAACCTGGACAAATTGGGAAAATACCAGGATGCGGTGCCCTTCGGAAAGTGCATCGTCGAGGATTTCCAGAAAGGCATCGAGCTTGGCTGAATCGGCTTCGGTGAGTTTGTCGTCGAGGAGTCGAGGTTCGGCACAGACTTGGCGAAGTTTGAGAATCTGAGCAAAGACGGCCATTCGCATCCGGGCTTCATTGGCACCTCCGCCAGCCAGTTTGTCCATGTCCTGCTCGGTCTGCTTGTGGACGTTGTGATAGAGAGTTTTCTGTGCGTCTCCCATGTCGCAGTACAGGACCTGCTCAATGACTTCGGGGAGTTCGGGAGCCACGAGAGTTTTGCTGCGGCGAAGAATGTAGGGAGCGGCTTGGGAAAGATGGCGTTGGCCAAACCACTTGCGTTCGTCCGGTTTCAATCCCGGTGGAATTTTGGCCAGGTAACCGGGCATGAGGAATTGGAAGAGGGAGCGCAGGTCCCCGAGGGAGTTTTCCACGGGAGTTCCTGTGAGCAGGAAGCGGCCTTCTGCCTTTAGTGCAAACATGGCCTTGGCAACCTGGCTCTTCGGGTTCTTGATGTGCTGACCTTCGTCCCCGATCACGCAGGTGTAGTCCAGGAGGCGAAGTAAATCGAGATCTCTGGCAAGGAGTGGATAGGAAACAATGATCAGGTCATAGGCTTCCAGATCTGTCACCTTTTTCGTACGCTTCGCTCCTTTGTGAACGAGGACTTTGAATTCAGGAACAAACCGAACTGCTTCCCGTCTCCAGTTTTCACA
>CAYSOI010000385.1:1279-4440 GCA_964432425.1 uncultured Opitutales bacterium
TCGGCGAGGATGGCTCCGATGCCTTGCTGGTAGAGATGCCAGAGCCAGGCGACTCCGATGCGTTGGTAATTACGGAGTTGATCATCCAACTCTTTGGAAACCGGTGCCTGCTGCAGTTGACTCATGTCCCGAAGAGCGGCACTGCGACGTTTCCATTCTTCGGGTGGCTTGAAGTGGTCCGGCAAGGATTCGAGGACCTCTTCCGCATTGTGCAAATCCGCACTTCGCAGGCGTACTTTCACCCGTGGGGCGATGTCGCGATCCGGTTCATTGGTCAAAGTTTGCTGAGCCTGCTTCAGGGGCTCCATCAACTTCTCATCAAATAGGTAGATGGCCTCGCTGTCTTCATCTTCCACAAAGCCGGAACTACTGATCAAGGCCTGGTGGATGGTCGTTTCGTCCAGGTCACCAGCTTGCAGTTGCAGTTCAAGATCGTACTCTCCATTGCGGGTCTTGGTCACGGTTGTTTTCGGACGAACCCGCTGTACATTCGCCATCCGCTTTTGGAAACCCTCAGAAAAGTCCGCCGCGAATTTGTTCTCCAAGTCATCCCAATGCTGGCTCAAGAATTTCAAGGATTTGAACCGATCCCGCAACCACCACATGCGATTGGATGGTTCCAGGCGAAACCCCCAAAGTTTGAGCAAATCCAAAATCTCGTCGTACCCGATGCTATCCCGGGAAGGCAACTGAATGGCCAGATAATGCGGAGAACCTTCCACTCTCACCGCACTGCCGGCTACCGAACTCTGGACTTCCCGGACCCGTCGCTTCGGGGCCGGAGCAGGCTCTGGCGGGGTTTCCACCGGTTTGGGTTTGGCCACCTGAACATGTTCACTGACTCCCGGCAGCACACTCCCCTCCCAGGCAATCGGCTCCCTGGGAGTCTTCACCCAGGCAAAAGCGGGTTCACCTGCCAGAATCCCCACCAACTGCCCCAACTTCTGCCGATCCAACTGCACAAACGGCGGCACTTTTCCTCCCGACCAACTTTCCAACAAAGCCGCAGCAATCTCCTGGGCATTGCTCAAACAATAGGTTCCCTTGAACTTTTCCGCAGGTCCCGACTCCTTGCCCTGATGAGCTTCCACCCGAACTGCAATCGCATCCCTCGGTGCCACCTGGGCCAGATTGGGAGGCAACAGAAAACGAAGAAAGAGCGGTTTGCCATCTGGAGAAAGCTGGAAAGTTTTCAGAGCCAGCGGAGCGGTCTCCTGCTGTTCAGATTCAGGCGACGCCTCCACCTTATTCTGATCCAACATCACATGAAAAGCCAACGTCACCGCATGGGCACAAGCCATGCCCAGTTGCCCTTTGCGACAATTGCACTCCGTGGATGGCACATTGGGTCGCCTCAAATCAATTCGTGGACGATAGATCCCCGCCCGACTCCGCAACTTGCCACACAAGTACGGCGCCTTCCACTCATATTCCTTCACAATCCCTGTCTGCACCTGCGACTTCGCCTCCTTGAAAAGTTCCCAACCTCCCAAATCAATGAGAAGGTCTTTGGTGATTTCGGGAACCTCGGCAGATTGTTGAGTGGACGTAGCGGAAGAATTGTTCATTTTCCCGCCACTGAATACCGGATAATCAAATGTTGAAAAGTGTAATTGGTCGAGTGCGTCTAATTGGAATGCTGGAAGGGGTCTCGTATCTCATCCTTCTGGGGTTTGCCATGCCCATGAAATACATCTGGCATCAGGAGATCTACGTAAAGGTCTGCGGCTGGGCTCACGGTATCCTTTTCATCCTCTATTGTCTGTGTCTGTTGAGGGCATTTCTCGGCAAAGCTCTCACCTTCCAACACTGCTGCCGACTTTTCATCGCCGCCCTTCTCCCCTTCGGACCCTTTGTGGCAGATCGAAAGCTGAAGGATATGTCAGAGAAGCATGGTTCCGAAATTCCATAGAGTTCGAACTCATCCACAAATCATGAAAATCCTCTGCCTGCTCTCCTCTCTGTTTCTCCTTACTTCAATTCTCCTATCTGCCAAGCCTAAGGAATCAAAAGCTGGGGACGTTCCAAAAGATTCACTATTTGCGAAACCGACTACACTGCATGATTACCATCCGTTTCGGAAGGTGGATTCGAAGGAAGCTTGGGCAGAGAGAAAAGCACACATCATTGACCGCATGGTCACTGGAGGGATGCTCGGTTTTATCACACCCATGAAGTCCGGGCTAAACAGCTGATCGCCGATGGAGAGGAACGCTTCATGAATGCAGCCTACAATCACATTCGTGCCCGCTGCATCCAATTGGCGAGAATGGGTTGTTTGGTGTTTCAATATGACATGCTGGGCAATGCTGACTCGATTCAATTTCTGGAACATCGCCAAGGTCCTCGGGAACACTTGGAAAGCAAAGAACTCGGCGAATGGGGACTGCAAAGCACCATGGCAGCGGTGGTTTCCTAAGTGCCCCAAACGGGCGGTTGGGAAACCGCCCCTCCGACTAAATTATAATGCAACAAGCAGATCTCAGATTTTACAACCCATGGAAATCTGTGGATCAAAGTGAAAACAAGTTGCCTCACTGGGAACAACCCGGAGCCACCTACTTTGTCACCTGGCGAACTGCAGATTCCTTACCCAAATATTTCCTTGAACAACAACAGACAGATAAGGACTTCTTTTTATCCCAACACCCCAAACCTTGGGACACCGAGATCCAAGAAGAATACAATCAGAAATTCACAGCGAAATTGGAGGAGTATTTGGACTCAGGATATGGTGAATGCTTACTCAGAAAAGAGCTGTACAGAGAGGTGTTGAAGGACGCTTTGCTGTACTTTGACCAAGAGCGATATTCCATGATCAGCTTTGTGATTATGCCTAATCACATCCACCTCTTGTTTACAATTCATCCAGATTGGTCATTGAGTGAACTGATTCATTCATGGAAACTCCACTCCTCCAGAAACATAAACAAACTGAATGGAAGCAAAGGAGCATTCTGGCAAAAAGATTACTTCGATAGAATGATTCGAGATCAGAAACACTTTGGACGGTGTATAAGGTACATCCGAAAGAATCCTCAAAAAGCAAGGTTGGCGGAGGCACAGTATCACCTATTTGAATCAGAACTCGCATTAATCGTTTAACTTCGATAGGGGTAGGGACGACGCATTGGGTTGCGCCGCCCCTCCCTCCGAACCGG
>CAYSOI010000386.1:0-4432 GCA_964432425.1 uncultured Opitutales bacterium
ACCTGCAAGGCCTGTGTTCATGCGGGTCGAAGATTACTGGGACAGGCTCTAAGTATGGGGTAAGGGCTGCAACTGCAGGAGGGCTTGGAGAGGGGGAGTTAGATGCTGGTGGCAAATTTGTGAAGGATGTTATGAATGAAGCCACAAATGAGTTTGATAAGCAGATCATTCATAAGATTGGTACTTTCAATAAAGAAAAGAAAGACTTGAAGGAATTCGAAACGGCACTGGGTGTCATTACTACTGAACTTCAAGAAGCACTAGTGCCAAGTAAGGCTGATGATCCGGAGTTTGAAGAAGGGGAATACAATCGACCATTAGTGATCATTATTGATTAACTGGATCGATGTCGGCCATCATTTGCCATAGAGTTATTGGAGCGTGTTAAGCATTTATTCCAAACTGAAAATATCGTTTTCCTTTTGGTAGTTAATCAGGAGCAATTGGTAGGGTCGATCAAAGGAGTTTATGGCTCCAATGATCAAGAAGCACGGTTGTACCTACAGAAGTTTGTAAATATAAATATGAGACTTCAGCCCCCTGAAACATTTGGGGCTGAAGTAGATAACTTTGTTTCTGATTTGCTAAGCCGCCATTGTGTGCCGCAATCACTTTCTGAAAGGGATTCTATCCCAAAGTTTTATCAGACTATGTATGCAAAGCATCGATTCACTCTTAGGGATATAGAGAAATGCATTACCAATTTGTGTATGATCTTAGCTATAGCCGAGAAGCCACATATCACAATGCTCGCTGCTGGGCTTTCCATTCTAAAGTTCAAAAGTCCTGAAATTATTGATCAGATTCTTGAAGGAGCTAATATGGGCATGGCCCAATTACGATCAACTACTTGCTTTGAAAGTATATTTTCCAAAGAGCGGTATAAGACTCCTCAAACAGAAAGAGTAAAGAAGGCTTTCGAATTTGTTTTAACTCCTTCTCCTCAATTTAAACGTGAAGATCTCCCTCATGAATATATGCATCTATTCTCAGAGTTTAAGGAATGGTGGTTCAAGAATTCTGGTGTTGAACCCAGGAGTATATTATTGGATTACTGTAAGGCTATGAACCTTGTCGATGTAAACAATGGTTAACATTTGTTGACCAAGTCCCAGAGCTGGTGTGAATCCAGCTCGTGACCTGTGAAGCAAGCCAAGCGGACGTCTTTCTTCCTGACTAGCTCGAAGAAGGCATGGTCTCGGGGGAAGGCTCCCCGGGGTCAGTCAACAAATCCTGACACAAACTTGATCTACTTAGGTCTGGAAGTGAGATGTCTACTGAGGCAGAATACGAAGCGGCAAACGTTGCATTTTGATGGTTTGAGTGCCTATGAGCCCTTGTAGTTATTCTCGAAAAGAATTTTCTCTGGGAGGGTGGGTTTGTAACCTGCCTCTTGTAGGAGATGATCATTGGGTATTGAATTAAGCGGGTTACAAACCCGTTCTCCCTGATGGTGAGAAGCGGTCTAGGTGGTCAATACCGCCCCGGAAATAACATCAGGAACTTATCTCACAGGACACTAGAGCCCCAGCACTAAAGATGACATTGTCAGTTGTATTTTGACAAACAGCAAAATAATGTCACCATCTGATTTATACCTTCCATGGTTTTGGCAATGACAGCATGAAAAAGATACCAGAAATGAATGAAGCCGGACTCCCTGTTGATTTGAATCCCCGAGTACTCGGAGATAAATTGAAGGTAGCTAGAAAAGCAAGGGGCCTGACTCAAGAAGAAGTCGCACAAGAATTGGGCATTGTGCGTACAACCTTGGTAGCCATTGAAAAAGGCACTCGGAAAGTAACGTCTCTTGAGCTTGTTGAAATGGCTAAGATGTATGGTCGACCAATCAGTGATTTTGTATCCAAGCAATCCAATACAGAACCATTTATTCCACAATTCAGAAGCCCCCATAGTCATGCCGGGGTGGATCAAGGAAAATTGTCATCGGCCATTCTTGAACTCGAAAGCATCGCAAAGGATTATGTTGAATTGGAGCGGATCAACGGTGCACGGATGAAACCTCAATATCCTCAAGAATATTTGCTGAATATCCCTGGAGTTACTCCTGGTCAGCGGGGAGAAGAAGTTGCGGCTATTGAAAGGGACAGACTGGGATTAGGGGATGGTCCAATTCTTGGCTTAAGAAGCTTTTTAGAGCAAGCTGTAGGTATCCGCATTTTTTATATCCCTCTCCCGCCAAAAGTTGGAGGGCTGTTTGCATACAACGATGTTCTGGGAGCATGCATTGCCATCAATATCCTCCATCCGCCTCCACGTGGCAACTGGTCACTTGCCCATGAATATGGTCATTTCCTTACGACTCGTTACCTTGCTGATGTAGACTTGGTTCAAGACCATTGGGGCAAATTAGTTGCAGAAAAGTTTGCAGACTCCTTTGCCAGGAATTTCCTGATGCCCCGGCAAGGGATCACCCGGAAGTTGTCGGAAACGGCTGGAGCCAATGAAAGAGGGGCAGTGACTATCGCCGATGTTCTGACGTTGGCCGACCTTTATGGAGTATCGGCCGAAGCCATGTTCCGAAGATTGGAGGAACTGAAGCGAATCCCACACGGGAAATGGGACGAACTCCGTAGTCAACGTGGATTCCAACCTGAAAAAGCGAGGGAAGCTTTAGGGATGGTATCGCATACTCGGGAACCAATGCTGCCACTGCGTTACAGATTACTTGCAACGAATGCGTACAAAAAGGAACTGTTGACTGAAGGACAATTCGCGAGGAAATTGAGGATGGAACGCATAGAGGCACGTATGGAGATGGAAACCTTAAATGCACTAATTGATGACCCCGGGGACTTTAAAGATCAGCAATTCCATACACTGGACTTTGATATGTCTACTACGGTCATTGCAAAATGAGAATTCTCCTAAGTGACGCCTCAGTATTACTAAACCTCCTTGCTGCGGATTGCCTCATCGAATTAGGTTCCGAAAATGGATGGGAAATTGCAGTATGTGACTCAGTGAAGGATGAAGTGAAAAAACTGAGAGATCCCATGACTGGGAAGATGGTTCCTGTAGACCTCAAACCTTATTTCGATGCTCACCAACTCCGTTTACTGAATATTCATTCGGAAAGTGAGGCATCGATCTTTGTGCAGATGGCACAAATAGTAGATGATGGCGAAGCAATGTCTATTGCCATTGCAGCTTGCCAGGGTACTGAATTGGCAATGGATGATAAAAAGGCGATCCGCCATGTCCAAACAAGGTTCCCAACCATCCCGATTTGGACAACACCCGACTTACTGAAACTTTGGGCGGAAACGTCTGCTGTTTCCACGTCCAATTTGCAAGATGCCATCCATTCCATTGAAGGAAAAGCCCGCTACTTCCCGCCTCGAAACCATAAGTTGGCAGAATGGTGGTATCGAGCCAAAGGTACTTAATGACAAGAAGGCAAAGTCAGGAGAAGGCTTTGCAGGAAGAATTACTTCAAAACCCGCATTCAGGAGTTGTCCTGCCATAAACAGGAGGGTTTTCGAAGATACGGATGCCTGCAAAAGGGAAAGGCAAACGTGGTGGGGCAAGGGTCATTTATCTCTATCTTCAAGAATACTCCATCGTATTTTTCCTTTTCGTGTATCCCAAGAATGAAGCCGAGAATTTAACCATGAAACAGAAACAGTATCTGAAGAAACTTAGCCATGAAATCCGTAAAACCATCCCAAACAGCCAATACGCTTAGTGATCAGTCCTTCGATCGATTGATGGAAGGAGGAGATAGCCTCCTGGAGCATCTGTCGGAGAATAAAGTGACTCTTCGCACCAGTACCTTGAGCTTACCTGAACAACCTCCACAATACACTCCTGGAAACATTGTCGCCATCCGTAAAAAGCTGAATGTGAGTCAATCCATCTTTGCCCAAATCCTCAATGTCAGTAAGGACACCGTCTCCAAATGGGAGCTCGATGAGCGTCACCCTTCCGGTCCATCCGCACGACTCATACAAATCCTGGAACGAAATCCTGAAGCCTTGCTGAAGGCATAGTTGCTGGAAATCAAATTTTGGAGTATGGGAGTGTTGGAGTGATGGTTTTTTTTATGACAGAAAGGGGCAACCCTGGAACAGTTAACAAATCCTGACACTACTTACAGGCACACATAGTGCCTATAAATGTCTGAATCAAAAGGGGCTGTTGACTCGAAGCGGTAGACTGTTTGCGTCCACTTGCCTGTGTTGGAATCAAGACCTGGAGGCCAGGAAGATACCGGTTGGTCGGATTGTCTGGGGCCTTCTATATTCGGGTCTATTCTTTCAGATTGTTTGATTTGGCTTCTTTGCGAGTCTTTCTACGCGCTTTGCGTTTCGTGTTTCTTTTCGCCTTGTCGCCTGGAGTTGGTTCATCGGTAACTCCCAGACCTTTTGTCACCGATTCTGGCACATTTACCCTTTTACCCTGAATTTCG
>CAYSOI010000387.1:0-4423 GCA_964432425.1 uncultured Opitutales bacterium
CACGCAGAATAATGGCATCTTCCATCCCACCCGCACTCGATGCCCCCAGCAGAGAGAGGCCCATGCTTTCCATCCCCAGGTCATCCCCAATTTTGCGTACGATAAATCGGCTCTCCGATTCATAGATGCGGACAGCAAAAAATACCTGGTAGATCACAACGAACAGGAACGGCAACAGGATATAGAGCTGTACACTTCGACTAACTTTCATCAATTACGGCAGAAAATGGGTGGATGTTGGGGTAAGGAAAGTTTTACCAGATGGCGAGATTTATTCCCTGCAACGGGGCAGAAGCCAGAGTGCTTCTATCGCCTTCAAGGGACTCAATCGCCACCATTGCCTGGAGTAGCGGAGGAGGTATTCCCGAGGCCATTCCGATTGAGCCCATTGTCGGGTGACCGGTTGCCACATGGAAAGAAAACGGGATCGATTGGCTTCATCCTGCTGATGACTTCCCAAAGAGGCTCCACCCACATGGCGAACATGGCTTTGGTTCGCAAGGAGCAGACGTTTTCCCTTCTGCCGCAGCCGGACACAAAGATCGGCATCTTCCCACCCCGTACGATAACCTTCATCAAAACCACCCATTTCCAGAAACAGCTCCTTCCTCATCGCCAGACAGGCCGCACTGAGACAGTTCCACTCCGAGTATTCTCCCTCAGGAATACGAAGTGTATGCTTCCGGGCCTGCCTCGGAATACCTCCTTTATCAAAAAACATACCGGCATGATCAATGAGGCCTGTTGCAGGATTGAATTGCACATTGCCCACCGCACCAACATCCGGATCGGAAAGAGGAGAGAGCATGGGCTCCAACCATGGTTGGAAAAAGAGCAAATCGTTATTCAAAAAGACCAGCCACTCCCCTTTTGCCACATTTGCCGCAGTATTATTGGCTCCAGCAAACCCCCGGCTTTGAGAATTGCTCAACAAGCGATGGGGCCCAGATAGCTTTTCGACCCAGGCATCACTACCATCCGTACTCTCATCATTGACCCAGAGAAACTCATAATCCGGCAGAGTGACAGTCTCGTCGAAGCCCGCCAACATCCTCTGGCTATGAGCCAAGCCATCATGAAAGGCTGAAATGAATGAAACCTTTGGAGTCATGCAGAGTCCTCCACCAAGACATCAAAGCGAAAGCCGCTCATCCAATTCGCTCAATTGCTCAGCCAACTTCTGAAACTTTTCTTTGTTGGCCGGAGTCGGCTCTGCCAGCCACGCCGTCAACATAGCCCGCTGCAAATCTCCAGTGGTAGCCAAAAGTTGGCCGAGACGTTTTTTCAAACCAGGTTGCTTCGGGAACTTCTCTACAGCCAGTTCCTGCGCCTCAAGTGCGGGGCCCAACTCTCCCATGCTTTCCAGCACTCTCGATTTCTCCAGTAATGGCCCCGGCAAATCCGGATGTTTCGCCAAGGTCTCATTCAATTGAGTCAACGCCCTGTCAGGAGCTCCATCGGCAATGAGCTTTCGTGCCCGATACATTGCCAGATGCGGCGAATGCGGCTGAATTTGCTCCAAAGCCTCTGCCCATTTTTCGGCGTCTGTCCATTGTTTTGCCTGTTCGGCCAGCAACATCAGTTTCTGAAGACTGGCCACATGCCGGGGCTCAATCTCCAGAGCTTTTTGGTGATACTGCATTGCCTTGGTACGATCTCCCAAATTCTCCAATGCATTGGCTAGCTGCGTAAAAAACCCTTCCTCCAGCCCCGTTATCTCCACCTTCTCATTCTGGAGTTTCTGCTCAATGGAATCGATCCGGCTCACCACTCCGGCGAAGGCCTTTTGTAAATATTCCGGGAGATCGTTCCATTCTGCCTCCAAATCCTTATCAGGCTGGAGAGAAACCATCAGCTTGTCCGTTTTTCCCTGATAAGTCGCGATCGCTTCCTCCAAGTCCTCAAACACCTCCACATTTCCACCCTCCAGATAAATCCCGATGTCGCAAAAGTCTCGGATGGTTGCCATGCTGTGGGAAACAAGCATCACACGGGAAGTCGCGGTTTTCTCCTCCAATGCCAGCTTGGCCATTTTCTTAAAACGGGCATCCCCGACCGAGGTAATCTCATCAACAAGATAATAATCAAAATCAAAGGACAGGCTCAGTGCAAAACCCAGCCGCCCTCCCATCCCGGAAGAATAAGTTTTTACGGGTTCTTCAAAGTATTCACCAATCCCGGCCTTACTTTTTACCTGCTCCAGAATATCTGCCATTTGTTCACGATTGAAACCGTAAAGACGGCAGACCATTCGGCAGTTTTCCCGACCCGTCAAATGCCCCACAAATCCACCTTTTAAACCGAGGGGCCAGGAAAAGGTAGAGTTGGTGTCAATTTCTCCCGAGTCCGGATAATCGATCCCCCCCATAATCCGCAATAAGGTGGATTTCCCGGCTCCATTGGGACCCAGAATCCCCACGTTTACCCCTTCCGGGATCGAAAAGTTGACATCCCGGAAAACATAATGCCTCCCCCCCTTTACCGCATATGATTTTGTCAGATCTTTCGCTACAAACATTTCACCAAAAAATTTTCTGTGGATACTAACGAATGCTACCGGAGGTAACGACCTTGACCCGGTACACCCGATACAAACACAAACCCAGAAACATACTGACAAGGCCCCACATCCAAAGATAAGCCAAACTGCCTTCTTCACTGGTATACTCCAGAAACATGGCCCGCCTCAATAACTCCGAGGCATGCAGCAAAGGATTGATCATCGCCCAGAACTTCCAGCTTTCTGGCAACGAATTGGCAGAGAAAAAGATCCCCGAAATAAAGAACATCGGACGCAGCAAAACTGGCACAATCTTCTTCGATTCCTGCCACAAGGGGCCCATCACCGAAAGAGCAAAGCCCAAACCCAAGCTGAGCATCAACAGCCCTCCCAAAGTTCCAAAGAACAACACCGTATCCCTCCAATGAAAAATATACCCCAACCAGGCTAATCCTAGAAGCATCACAGCCGTGGTCGCCAGAAACACAACAAACTCCAGCAAAGCCCTGGCCAGCACCGTATCTGCAGGTTTCACACGTTGATAATTGAACAAACTCTGGTTCGCCTCCACCGCTCCCAGAGCCCCTATTGCGATATGCTGAAACAATAAATACCCCAACACCCCCGAAGCAAAAAACACCGGAAAACCCAAGCCTTCAATGTCCTCATTGCCAAACAAAACCCGCACTCCGCAAAGCACAGAGACCATCGCCACCGGCTCAAGAATGGCCCACAAATAACCAAGCCTGAACCGACCAAACCGAGCACCCAACTCCCGCACAAAGATCGCAAAAAGCACCGCCTTTTGCATCTCCCATGGAGTCTGCTGTTGAATTACCGGCATATCAGAAAACAAAAAGATCCATCATTTGCAGATCCAAGTATCACATTTATAAAAAGAGAAGAATCAAAAAGGAAATCGGAGCCCCCCCTTAGAAGGCACTACAGTAGATCAGCAAAATCCTCTCGTAATCGGTGAAAAACCCATGCCCCCAACTGAAAAATCACAATTCCGGCAATCCAGACAAAGAGAAGGCGATTCCAGTTGGGCTCCAATCCCCAGAGTAATACACGGCGGAGTTGATCGACTCCATGGAGGACCGGGTTCCATTTCAGGACAGCCCAGAATCCTGGAAGTTTCTGGATTTCAGAAATGGGGTAAAAAACAGCGCTGGAGTAAAGCAATACAGATCCTAGAAATGGTGATAACTGGCCAACATCCCTGATAAACACACCCACTGCCGATAATAACCAAGCCAAGCCCACTGCCATAAAAATCATAGGTAAGACTACGAGCGGTGCCCAAACCCACGAAGAGCCGATCCCGGGCCCCAACAATGCCAAACCCAGTAAGCCAAGCAAAAGACTCATCAAATAATTAAAAAACAACTGACCGATCAGAGCTACAGGTAAAACCTCCAGAGGAAAAACCACCTTCTTCACAAAATTGGGGCTGGAAACAATCAGGCCTGAACCAGCTCCCAGCACTCCTGAGAACACATTCAATATCGTTAACCCCAGAAAAATCCCTAATGCATAGTCCATCCCCGTGGCATGCTGAATTCCCTTCTCGGTTGAAATTGAAAAACTCCCACCAAAAACGGTTCCAAAAACAAAAGAATACAACCCCAACATCAACAAAGGCCCAATCAAAATCCAAAATGATCCCAAGGCACTCCCTCGAAACCCCATCTGCACATACCTCTTAGAAAACTGCAAAATGATATCCCGATAATGCCATATGTCCCGAATCGTCTTTAAAGGATTGAATGCATTCATTTTGAGAAGGTATTTTCCAAAATTAAAAAAGCCGCCCCATTACGCCTAAAAAGCCGTTGACCGCAATCCTCAACCCCACAACTTCCACTACCGCAAAAACTATCACTCATCATGATCCTTCTTCTCGGTGCCACAGGCTACGTA
>CAYSOI010000388.1:0-4417 GCA_964432425.1 uncultured Opitutales bacterium
CGTACAATTTAGCACTCTTTTGGGAAAACACTACTTTCCGATGCAGAAATTCTGGTCACCAAGAACAAGACCTACCAACTGCTTTCTTGAGCATTTGAACTGCGTACGAATTGGAGATCTGCTCTTGCTCTAAGCGAAGGCTGTTTTGGTGAAGATGTTGGAAGAGTTGAATCTCTTCATCCGTTAAGTTTTTGAATAATTGTTTTTCCTTCTCCAAACTTAAATTCAACTGTTTACCTTGGTGAACATAGCGGGAAAACTCTTCGAAAGTAGGATTGTCCATCATCACACTTTGCACTCGGGGATGAACTAACCGCAAATTTGCGAGAATTTGGAATCCATGTACATCAATGTCGCCCCAATAGAATACTTGTGTATTTTGGAGAATTTCCGAGCGTGCCAAACGTGTAACACCCATTCCCCGTCCATGAGCAGCCATTGAACAAGGAAGTTCCGGTAAAGTTAGGAAGTTGATCCGGTTTTCAGTCAGAATAAATCGCTGGAGTCCTGAAAACCAACTTCCCTGAGTCTCAGAAGGAACAGCGTGAAAATGACGCAATGGCCAGTCAGATGCCATTGTTGAGTCCAACAACCGAAACTCAAACATACTTTCTGCGGAACGAAGCCCCAGGCGTTCTTCGAAGGAATCTCCTTTCTGCCATGCCTCGGGAGTAACTGCCTTCACAAAGTCTTCGATCAATGACTTTTCCCTTTCAACAAACTTGGTGTGCACTTTTGCTGGCAATTCCCGGATGTAGCATTGAGGAAAAGGTTGTTTTTGAAAACAGGATAACACTTCGAGAATATCTTCCCAAAAGGTGCTCTCTTCCTCACAAAGCCTGGACCAATGTTTCAATGCCGGAACCGCCAAGTTAGGGTTACCTGACACAAGCATGGTAAAAGCAGCTTTGGCTCGGGTGTACTCCTGGAATTTTCCTATATACCGAAAAAAATCTTCCTCCGTAGGAAAGGAGATTGTACCTGGAAATGAGTTTTTCCCATGAAGTCTGGATTGAATGACTTCCCACTGTATTTCGTAACCAAATCCAAGAGCCTCTCTGGATTGGGATTTGATTGCTACGACTTTTGCCTGCAAGGATTCCAGGCTTTCTGAGGTTTTGGGTCTGGGGTAGGGAATTGTAAGCGGAAAGATTGCTGAATCTCCACTTAGAACCCCTAACAGAATTTCCCGAAATTTCCGCTCTGCTTTTTTCTGAATGATTTGAGCAAGGTCAGACATCGTTTTGATTTTCTTCAGATTCCTCACCCTGGCTGGCTTCAGTAAACTCCTTCGCACTGAGGTTCTGAATTCGGGAATGGTTGCCCTGCTTGGTGATTAAATGATAACGCTCGGCAAAACGTCTCAAAATGTACACTTTGGGATCCAAAGGCTGGACAACGAGTAATTGAAGATGAAATTCCTTGAAAAGCCTGAGCAGGTATTCTGAAAAATCATCATCGGTTTTACTGAACATCTCATCCACAACAACCAGCCGGAAGGTCTCGGTTTGGCGATTGTCCACATCAATCCCGTACTGGTAAGCAATGGCGGTAGCAAGAATCGTCGAGGCCAAGCGGTTCTTTTCACCTCCGGATTTTCCACCTGCACCGCGATATGATTGAACAATTTCTCCACCTTCTGGATGCTCTGAACACCTCCGCTCTTCTGCCCGAAAATCAAACCAATTGCGTACATCAATGACTTTGCGGGTCCTGGCCTCCTCCTTATCCAACCACGCCAATAATTTTCCGACTCGATGATATCGGCGTTCGAGTTCTTCAACATCAGTATCGGCATGAACCGAGCCTTCCATGGCTCGATCCAATTCTCCTTTAAATTCTTTGACTCTGAAATCCCGGGTGTCCGAGCAGACCAACCGAATGTAAGTATCCTGTTTTCGATCAAAGACCACTCGTGCCAAATGACCATTGAGATCTTTGATGCGGCTTTTGATATTGTGTGCATGATCATGCAACTCATTCCGAAAGTTGGAAACATGCTGAATCACATCTTTTTTCAACTTTCGTTCGAAGCGTTCCCGATTCTTAGGAAGATCATCCTTTTCGATTCTTAGTCGAAGGTTGTCAAAAGGTTCAAATGTGGCGGATGATAGTTCACCATACCCTTCCAAGCCCAAGATATCCCGAAAAGCCAAGTTATCGGGATCATCTACAAATTTCTGAAGCAATTTTATCAATCTGTCCCGCTCCTCTGTCAATTTTTTAGAGGATTTCCGAATCTCACCTCCTAAGGTTTCTGACCATTCTCTTCGCAATGGTTCCAGCTCGATGATTTTCTCAGGGACTTTCCCTAATTTCTCAACCAACTGGATCTTCAAATCATCAAAAATCTGAGCCTCCATTCTTTCCTTCTCAAGAAATTGCTGAACAACCTGTCGACATTCCTCGAGAGCTTGGGAGCTCTGTTTCAATAGCAGATCTTGTTCAGAAATCTTCTTATCTAAATCCCGTTGGTGAATCCTGAGCTTCTCCAATTCTTGCCTGGACGCTTTAAGTTCCTGTTCAATCGCCTGAAGTCGGTTGGAACTTTTGCGAAGTCGTTGTTCTTCCTTCTCAAGATCATCAATTTTCAGGGCAATTCCTGCACGGTCAATCTCTGTAAAACTGGTGGCAATTTCCAATAATTTGCTTCCAGCTTCCTGTTTCGCAGACAAAGACTTTTCTTCCTCGCTCAGTCGTAATTTCTCTGAAAGTAAGGATTTTCTTTTGGCTTCACATTCATCCAACTTTGCCAGGAGTGCTTTCTTTTTCTGCTCAATTTCCCGGCCAAGAACATGTCTGGAAGCATCATCAACAGAATAAGAGTCATCCTTGATTCTCAAAACACCAGCCTCTCGTACGAAACCTTCTGGGGAAATCGCATAGGGGAGGTGCGGGAAAGATTCCTCGTTAGCCAAAGAAGCCACATGAGGAAATCGCTGGTACAACTCAGATCTTAGGATTGCCTGCTCCGAATCTGATAGTTCCGGGCGACATTCCAGCATTTCCACTACTGAACCTGACTCCTTTTCGGAGGGGACCAAATTTCCCAGGGAAAGAAATGCCAACTTTCCAGAAAGATTATTTTCCAGAAGATAGCTTTCCGCATCTTCTGAATGAACTGGATGTACCCAGACTGCTAATGCAAAATCCCGAAGTAATCTTTCCAATGCACCTCTCCATTTTTCAAAACCTTCCCTGACTTCTAACAACTCTCCGACAAAGGGCAAATCTGCTGACTCCATGCCCAAGGCTTGGGCCATACCATCACGCAACCGGGCCACATCCTGCGGAATGTTTGAGCCACGTTCGATCAAATCCTGCAATTCCTTTTCCTGCTCGATTATCTGTCTGGTAAGCAATTGTAGCTCATGCCTTTTCGCCGCCAAGTCTTGAGTACATTTCGCAAGCTTTTGCTTCAATTCCGGCAAAGATTTCTGGAGTTCGTTCCGAAAACCAGAAAACGTTGCAGCATCGGAAATCTCTGTCCCTGGTGCCCAAATTTGCAGTGATACACGATAGCGATTCGCATGTTCCGCAACTCTACCAAGTTCCTCACGAAGTCGCTTCAATTGATCGGCAATATCGCTAAGCCATTTACCTTCCTCACTTTCCCGTAAATCCTGCTCAAGGTTTTTGATCTTACCAGTAACTTGCTCGATTTGCTGACTACATTTACCTTCCTCGGTTTTCAGTTTTGCCAGTTCAGTTTGCTTCTGCAGGGCATCCTGTTCACGGTATTCAGCTTCTACACTTTTGAGCCAGGGTTCCAATGCACGGCTCCAGAATTCGAGTTGTAGTAATTTTATGTTCCGGTTTTCCCACTTTTCCCTGGCCTTTTGAATTCCTAAAAGGTTCTGGAGTTGGCGGTCGGCTTTTACAATTTCGTCATGGGTTGTCTTGAGATCAGCAAAATGATTACGTAGTGACTCCAGTTTCCCATCACTATCTCCGTCATCCAGCATATGTTCCCTGATGAAGGAATCCAGGTTTCGAACATCCTTGATACAAACCGCCTGATTAAAGATCTCCATCGGCGTTCTCTGGCGGGCCTGATCCATGAACAGCCGTTTGTGGAATTGCTCGGAGTAAGCCTGAAATTCATCATAAACCTTTAAACCAAGGCTTTTGAGTTCTTTTTTGATAGTGGATTGGTTTCCAAGTTTACTGAAATGCTCCTCGATCGTCAGAACCCCATCATGTACAATATGGGCACGCTTTACACGCCCACCATCTGGACCAATCCAAAGCACTTGGGCTAAGGAAATATCCTGATTGTAAGTCACATTATGAAACCGGGCAAGAAGGACGGTGTAATGCTTGCCATCCTCCCGCAACTTTTCGCTCCGGGCTCCTCCAGACTCATCATCATGTCGTTCTGCATAGATACCTCTTATGTATGCCTTCTCATCCCGCT
>CAYSOI010000389.1:0-4415 GCA_964432425.1 uncultured Opitutales bacterium
TGACTATGGAAAGCCTGCGGCTCAGTTTGTTGAGGAGGATTTATCAACCAAAGGGAAAGAGTTTCTGGGAAAAAAGATCACTGTGAAGGGAAAGGTGACCAAGGTGGATGTCAGTGATCCTACAGCTTCCAAAGTCTACCTGCAATACGGCATCCAGTGCAACTTGGGCAAACTGACCAAAATGGCCGAAAGCTGCAAAGTGGGGGAGTCCGTCTATGTTGATGGCCTGCTCAAAGTGTTGGAAGAGGGAAACGTTATCTTGGATCCCGCGATTCTTCGTGATCCGAACGCGTATTTTGAACCCAAGTGAGGATGCCTCTATTCATCTTTTCAGGCATTGGTTTGGGACGGCCTATGAGATTTTTTCAACTTTTTTGAATAAAAATCCAGCTTCTATCGTGGTAGGGGTTATAAATCGATGACGCATCGCCAGATAGAACAGTTGCAAGGGTTTTACCTGACCAATCGCCAGGCCCTCTTCACCTATGCCTTGTCTCTGACCAAGCATAGGGAGTCGGCGGAAGATCTGTTGCAGGATGTGCTGGCCAAACTGCTTCAGCAAACTCGACTCCCAAAAGAGTTGCGACCCTATGTGTATCGCATGGTTCGCAATCGGGCGATCGATGAATTCCGTCGCAAGGATGTCACCACCACCACACTCTTCGACCTCGAAAGGTTGCCCGAAGATTCACCAGACAAGGATCTCTGGCCAGTCCTCGAACAAGGCTTGAATGCTCTGGAGGAGAACATTCGGGAAGTCATCGTTCTGAAAAACCTGGACGGTCTTCGATTCCGGGAAATCGCCGATATCCTGGATAAACCCATTGGCACGATCACCACCTGGCACCGAAGAGGTCTGGAGCGTCTCAATGATCTGTTAACCCAAGAATCCATTTTATGAAAAAAGTAGAAAAACTTCTCAACAATTCTCCTTTAACCCGACCTTCGCAGGAGTTGGATCAGAATGCGGAAGCTCTCTTTGATCAGGCTCTTTCCAATTCTCGAAACAATTGGTTTGAATTTCGAGTTCCTGCATGGGGAGCCATCGCTGCCTGTATTGCCTGTTTGTTCCTCGGCAGACTTTGGGTTCCAGAGCCTCAGGTCCAGAAAGTCACTAATCCTCCTCCTGTCCTTGTGTCTGAAACACAGCAACCTTCCCCGGTTCCTGTCAAATCTGAACCTGAGGTCTTTGTGCAGATTATTCGACATGCTGCACCCAAACAAACCTCACCTTTCAATCGGCAGAATAATTCCTCCTATCATCGCTTTTCCACCTCCTGGTCTGTCACTCAATAAACCTATTCTCAATGAACAAAATCCTAACAAAACTCATCCTCCTTACCTTACTATCCCCTTTAGTTTTCTTACCACTTCAAGCCGATCAATATATGGTCGAATTCAAGTTCATGACAGCTCCAGTCCAATGGATTAAGGAGAATCAATTGAAGCACACTCCCAAAGAGGTATCCCAAGGCATTTTCAAGACTGTAATGGAATCCACTTCAGTCAGTATACTCAGCTCTCCAAGGGTTACAGCCAAGGCAAATCAGGCGGCCAAAATTGTCATTCAGGAAGAACCACTTGCCTACATGGAAAAAGTTGGTGATGGCTATCAACCACGAAGAATGCCAAAGGGGACAGGGCCAGGGCTCGAATTAACCGTCAGGATGTCTGGTGTGGAGAAGAAGCCCGGCCATTGCTTGCTGAACTGGAGTACGAAAGTCAACACTTTGTCTGGACGAGAATCAGTCCAATTTGGGCTGGATGTCGGAAAACCTATTATCCAAACCCAACAATATGAATCAGTTGTCGAATGCTTCAATGACCGATGGTACTTTCTCACACAATTAGCATCATTTAATGCTGGTACTGAGGAGTCCGCTTTAATCTTCTGCAAAGTTCAGAAAATACAGAATGACGCTGGCTCCACACCCAAAGATTTTCCCATCAAGGTTGTCTCTGATAAAGTGTCCTATGATAACGGAGTCCTGAAAGCCAAAGGAAATGTCCGGATTCAGGAAGGAAACTTTGTTATCTATTCCGATAAGCTGGAGTTCATTCACGAACCTAAAGATACCAAAGGTCCAGCGATCCAGGCAGATAAAATGTTCCTGGAGACTCCAGAAAGCCGGATCCGCTATTCTGGAAATGTTCGATTGAGAATTAATGGAGGCCTCATTCATTCAGACGAATTGTACATCCAGCAATTGGTCGAAACTCCCAAGTTAGAAAGTGCTTTTGAGAAGAGGCTCAAGCAAACGATCATCCCCAGTTTGTCGTTTAAGGAAGTCTCGCTCCCTGATGCCATTGATTTCCTGCGTGAAATGTCTGCTCAACATAGTCCTGATGGCAAACGGGTTGAGTTTGTCATTACTCCGGAAGTTCTTAATATGGATACTGGTCTGACACTCACGTTGAGAAATATCTCATTGTTTCACATCGTACGTGTACTCACTGAAGCCTGTGGACAGGAATTTAAGCTGGATGAAGAAGCAGGAGTGGTCATCATCATGTAGTCGCTTTGGGGAGAGCGATGATTTCTGTGTCGATTCAATAGAATCCCTTCCAAATAATTGGGGCCTGGCACATTAAATTACCGCAAACTCCAAAGGAGAATTCCCATTGAAATCATCGCTCTCTCACAAACTCTTCCACCAGACTCTTTATGTCCTCGGTTGCCTTTTACTCGGCATCACCCTGGTCCACGCAGCACCGGATCGCACCAAGCCCAACATCATCCTGATCATGGTGGATGACATGGGCTACTCCGACATCGGTTGCTATGGTGGGGAAGTGAAGACGCCCAATTTGGACATGTTGGCCGAAGGTGGCCTGCGGTTTAAGCAATTTTACAACACTGCTAAATGCCACACAACCCGGGCCGAGTTGTTGACCGGAAACTACGCCTACTCCATCGGCGACCACGACATGAAGCACGGGGCCACCTTCGGGGAAGTGCTGCGAGGTACTGGCTACCGGACATTGATTGCCGGAAAATGGCACCAACGACCTCTCCCCACATCACGTGGTTTTGATCGCTACTACGGCTTGGCCGATGGTTGTTCGAACTTCTTTAATCCAGGTCTCGAAGCTCGTCCAGGTGAAGGACCTCCAGGACGCAAAGGCAAGAACCGAGTTCGCCGCTGGGCCATCGAAGACAAAGTCATCATGGGCTACACCAATCCCGACAAGAAGTTCTACCACACCGATGCCTTTACCAGCTATGCCATCGACCGTCTCGATGAGTACAAATCCGAGGACAAACCCTTCCTCCTCTACCTGCCTTACACCGCTCCACACTATCCCCTGCATGCCTGGCCGGAAGACATCGCCAAGTATCGCGGAAAGTACAAAGTCGGCTGGGATGTCATCCGGAAGCAACGTTTTGAACGGATGAAGAAAATGGGCATCATTGGTCCCAATCACAAACTCACTCCCCGTGCATCCAAAGCCTGGGACGATCTTACCTGTGAGCAGAAAGACGCCGAAGATCTGAAGATGGCCGTCTATTGTGCGATGATTGATCGAGTGGATCAGAACCTCGGTCGAATCTTCAACAAAGTGAAGGACCTGGGCAAATGGGACAATACCCTGATCCTATTCCTGACCGACAACGGAGCTTGCCCGGAACAACCCAACACTACCCCCGACATCCCTCCCGGTCCGGTAGAAAGTTACCGCACCATCTCCGTCGGTTGGGCCAATGCCAGCAACACCCCTTACCGGAAGTTCAAATCCACCGACTACGAAGGCGGAACCCGTACACCTTTCATTGCCTACTGGAAAGGCGTCATCCAACCCGGAATGACCAACCAGGTAGGCCACATTATCGACATCAATCCCACCTTCATGGACATCACCGGAGCCAAGTACCCAACCGAGATCGACGGCAACAAAACCAAACCCCCTGTCGGCAAGTCCCTCCTCCCCATTTTTCAAGGTGAAGAACGTTGTGGTCACAAGGAAATATACTGGCGTTTCGGAAAAGCCAAAGCCGTCCGCCAAGGCGACATCAAAGCCGTTCGCTTGGGCAATGCAGCCTGGGAACTCTACAACATCGCCAAAGACCCCACCGAGATGAACAATCTCGCCAAGAAACAGCCCGAAAAACTGGCCGAACTCACCAGCCTCTGGGAATCTTGGAACGAATCCAATAAGCAAAAGCCATAATGTGATCTTTCACCGCATCAGAAGAGACAAAGTCTTCTGGGCGTTTTCAAAAATAATTCCCCATCTCATAATTAAATTACTCAAATTCTACTTGCCGAACGACCTTTCTGGAACGAGATGTATCTGATGAACCGACTTACCTTCGCTGCTCTTTTCTCTCTCTTTTGTTTTCAACTTGTTACTATCGCCTCTGATATGAAATTAGGTTTGATTGGACTGGATACCTCCCATGTGGTGGCTTTTAC
>CAYSOI010000390.1:0-4370 GCA_964432425.1 uncultured Opitutales bacterium
GGGACATCGGTATGCATGGAGCGTACCACGCAAATGTCGTCAATGCACTTGGCCATTTCAGGGAAAATCTCACTTACAGGAATGCCGGATTGTCCCCAGCGTTTGAACTCGAAAGGCGACTTAAACAGTCCGCCAGTACGACGCTCGGTTTTGCGTTCTGCACCAGGAGGTTTTTGACCGTGGTATTTTGTGAGTTGAGGTTTTGGGTCGAAGGTGTCGACCTGGGACGGACCACCATTCATGAAGAGGTGAATGATCCGCTTGGCCTTGGGTGCAAAATGTGGTCGTTTTGGGGTCAATGGACCTTCAGAAGCCAAGAGTCCCTGGTCAGCCAATACACCTGCCAATCCAAGTGCTCCAAGTCCGCCTCCGACTCGGCTCAGCATCTCCCTGCGAGTTATGGGCAATTGTGGTAAAGAATAGTTCTGCATGGTTGTCTCAAAAGTGATATTAGTGTGACACAGGCATTCCTGCCTGTGAGATAGATAATCCTGCATAAGCACAGGCAGGAATGCCTGTGTCACTCAGTAGGAGATCTTTGTAATTAGTTTGCATCAATCAATGTACATCAGCTCATTGCTGGCCAGGATGGCCTGGCAGTATTGCTGCCAACGGGTGAGTTTGTCTTCCTTGGCTTTCTCTTCGGAAAGATAGGCTTGGGCCAGTTGGAGTTCCGGATCGGTTGGAGGACGCCCAAAAGCGAGATGGTAAGCAGCATCAATTTGCTTGGTCAGGTCATCACTCCCACTCAATACTCTTGCTGCAAAGGCTTTGGCCTGATCAATGATGAAGTTACTGTTCAGCACGAACAACTGTTGCTGCGGAACGGTGGTCTTGGTTCTTTCGGCCGCGGATACATTGGCATCGGGGAAGTCAAAAAGTCGGAGCATGCCATTGAGTTCATGGCGACTGATCTTGGCGTAAACGGTTCGACGATTGTTGTTGTTTTTCAAATCCAATGTTGGGCCTCCCATGGTGGGGTCCAGCTTTCCAGAAACGGCAAGTAATGTATCCCGCCAGGCTTCCACTTCCAAACGGCGACGATCAAATCGCCAAAGGTATTGATTGTCGGCATCGATTTGTTCGTTCTGAGCCAGACTTTCGCTGGAGAGTTGATAGGTGGCAGAGTTGAGAATCTGGCGATGCAACCATTTGATCGACCATCCGTTTTCGATAAATCCAACCGTCAACCAATCCAACAACTTGGGATGCGTTGGGGCATCTCCCAAAAGTCCAAAATTACTGGATGATTTCACCAAGCCTTTACCAAAGTGCCATTGCCAAACTCGGTTCACAATGACTCGGGCAGTCAATGGATTGTCAGAAGAAGCGATCGCATTGGCCAGGTCCAAACGGGAGTATGCATGCTTCTTGGCTTCGTTTGGATCGGTGGGCCGAGGTTGGTCGCTGAGAAGCTCTAAAGTTCCCCGGGCCACCCAGTTGCCCTTATTGGCGGGATTTCCACGAATGTACACCTGCATGGCTCTTCCACCACCAGCGATTGCATGAGAGGCGGGATACTTGGGCTGGGCATTCTCTTTTTTAAGATCCCACTCGGCTTTGTAAGCATCTGCATTCTGCTTTTCCGCATCCTTCAAGAAGAATTTATTAACATCATTCTCGGAAGCATTGAGAGGGGCATTTCCTTCAAACCAAACGTTTTTGAGCAGGCGTTGCTGGTCCTTTTCCAACTTACCAATGATCTTCCTGTCACGGTCTTCCCGATCTCTGGCTTTTGCAAGTAATTCTGCGTGATCTTTCTCCGCCTGATCATAAGCTTTGATAAGATCCAGGACCTGGGCCTGCAATTTGTCTGCAAGAGTAATGATTTCCTTCGGAGTTTTTAAAGTTTCTGGGGTCGGTTTTTCCTCAAACTTTAACTCCAAATCATGCCACCCCTCCAACTCAGGAATCCGCTTCATGAGATCACCTTTGCGGCGAACATCCAGCAGCTCCCGAAAACGCCTGACATAATGGGGATTCATCCCGACTTTCTCGCCATATTCCTGATCATTGATCTTAACTCCGTTAGCTATCAGCGTCGCCATTCGCCAGCCTTCTTGAAGGTAGCGACTCAGATTGCTCAGGTTTTTCCGCCCATTGTCTCGGGCAATCCCTCGCAGGTAAAAACGATACTGGTTTTCCAGTTCTTTGATCTGTTTCTGTTCTTCGTTGTAAGCATTCACCTTGTCGGGTCCAACCAGGGGAAGATCCGAATACCTGCGACCATTAAAGATTCCTGCCAGGGCGTAGTAGTCTTCGGTGGGAATCGGGTCGTATTTGTGGTCGTGACATCTGGAGCAGGAAACAGTGAGTCCGAGAAAGCCACGGGTCAGAGTATCGATGGTGTCATCCAATTCGTCAGCTTCGGCCTGGGCTTTATCAGAGTTTTTATAGTATTGAGCACCGAGTCCCAGGAAGCCCAGACCTCCAAATTGCAGGAACGGATCCTCTGGCTCTTTCTCCATCAAATCTCCGGCAAGCTGCAGCTTAATAAATTGGTCAAAGGGCAGGTCCTTGTTGAACATCTTGATCACCCAGTCGCGGTACTGATGAGCACTTGCCCGTTTCTTGACACCAAATGTGTGAGCCTGATCTTCCGCATAACGGGCCACATCGAGCCAGTGACGTCCCCAGCGTTCTCCATAGTGTGGAGATTTGAGAAGCTCATTCACCAGGGAGGTGATGGCAGCTTGGCGATTCTTTGCCGCAGCTTTCTCAAAATCTGAGACCTGTTCAGGGGTTGGAGGCAGGCCCAGCAAATCGAAGTAGATGCGACGAACGAGAACTTGGGAAGACGCAGGCGATACAGGCTGGAGATCTCTTTCTTCGAATTGTTGGATCACGAACTTGTCAAATTCCATTAACGCCCATTTCGCATTCTTTACCTTCGGAAGTTCGGCTTTCTCCGGTTTGGCAAATGCCCAGTGGTTGGAAGCATCAATGGAGGTGTCCTTGAGAGCAACGGAAGGTTCGTCACGAGGGTCAGTTGCACCGGATTCAATCCACTTGGTGAAGTCTGAGATGATGTCATCGGGAAGTTTGCCTTTGGGTGGCATTTCAAAATCTTCCTGTCGCAAGGCTTTGAGTAATAGACTTTTGGAAGTGTCGCCCGGAACTACAGCTGGACCCGAGTCGCCTCCTTTACGGATACCATCTCGGGAATCCAAAAGTAAGCTGGCTTTGAGCTTCCCCTCGTTGGCGGCTTCAGCGGAGTGGCATTTGTAGCAGTTCTTAGCCAGAACCGGGCGGATCTTGGACTCGAAGAATTCGATATCTTCAGCGGCGGAGGCAATGGAGAAGCCGCCAAGAAATAGAAGCAGTTTAGAAAGGTTTTGCATAGTATCCGGGAACGCCAAGCTCCAGCTTGGCTGTATTCTTAAGACCCAGATGCCAAGCTGGGGCTTGGCATTCCCGGGAGCGACAGACTTTCTTCAGGACGGCCTGGAAAGACCGTCCTACATTGAGGGCTGCCAGTGTAAAACGGTCTTTCCAGTCCGTTACAGAATTTTCCAAAATCATCATCTCATCCATCAAGGTCTCAATCCAGCTCCTTGATCCAAATATTGCGGAATTGAATTAAGGAAGAAGCTCCGCTCCAGGACTTCTTCTTTTCGTTGTAGCCACCATGATGCTGCAGGACGATTGGGCCTTCAGTGCCAATGTCGGGAAAAATGGTTGGCGGAGTTACGGTCACGCCATTGAGGACTACGGTGACCTCTTCGCCTTTCATGGTGATGTCGAAAGCATTCCACTCCCCTACCGGCTTATCGGCATTCTTATCAGGCCAGGCTGCGGCACGGACCACCGGGTCTTTGTGGCGTTGAAAGGCCCAAAACTGGCCTGAACCGCAGGGCCAACACCAGATATTGGCTTGGGATTTGCCAGTTCCGCGAAGGAAGATTCCAGAGTCAGCGTTGGGAAAGCTGTTAACGACTGGTTTCCCATCTTTGTCGAGAACTGGGTTGCCTTGGCCATCTACATGCTTGGCTGTAAAGTTGGGGCCGACGGTTCTCTTGAGCCGCCATTCGATGTGGAGTTTGTAGTTCTTGAAACTCTTTTCCGTAACCAGATTTCCACCTTTGGCTTCGTAATCGATCACTCCATCCACGACCTGCCAGTTGTGCTCTTTCCCAGGCAGCTTCCATCCGGTGAAGTCTTTGCCATTGAAGAGCTTTTCCCAGGATTTGTCAGGTGGATTCCAATCTCCAGCAGCAAGTTGGGAAGCGAAAGCAGTAATGAGAAGAAGTATGAGTTTTTGCATAGGCTGGATTAGCGAATAACTTACAGTTAATGAACCCAACCTGAAATTCTGGACAATCTGCGTTTGGAAAGATCAATTCGGAGCAGAAGTATCGGTGTTGATCTAT
>CAYSOI010000391.1:0-4366 GCA_964432425.1 uncultured Opitutales bacterium
CCAATCCTGTCCGTGTAGTAGTAATCTTCAGTATCGACTTCCGTGAACTCTGTATTCCGGGCCAAGGTATAGGGATCAAAAAAAGAACCCGCCCCAGTCATCGTCCCATAAAAGTCATCAAACCCTCTCTGAATCGGCCCATCTTTCTTTGGATTATTACCCAGATGCCACTTCCCCACCATCCCGGTCTGGTAACCTGCAGGTTTGAGAAGCTGAGGGATCGCCACCTGTTCCTTCCCCAATCCATTACTGTAAATCCCGCTCATCAAAGTCGCCCTCGTCGGCCAACACCGAGCCGTATTGTAAAACTCCGTAAACCTCAGACCATTGTACGCCAACTTATCCAGATTCGGAGTATCAATCTCCCCCCCAAAACATCCCAGATCCGAGAACCCCATGTCATCCGTAAGAATGATGATAATGTTGGGTCGGTCTGCGGCATGGAGAATGGTGGCGAAAAAGAGGGATAGAGTAATCAAAATTTTCATACCCACCTAATAACCGCACTCCTCACTCTTCATCAAAACATTTCCTACTCTCATGTATCGAAGCGGACTGGAAAGTTCACTCTCCCAGAGATCACTCCTTTTCGCTTCTTTCGTCTCTTTCGTCTCTTTCGCGGTTCCCAATCGTCAGCCATTCCCACTTCGCGACTTTGTCCGGTCATCTGGCCAAACTCGTCGAAAAACATGGCCCCCAGTACAACGTGGTTCCGTTCCACCAGATGTTCCTTGGAAGCATTCATTTGATTTATAAACTGAGTCGTCCCCCTCAAAAATCGATGTAAACCCGGCGTTCCATGTCTATTAGAAGAAACGCTCCATGGATTGCCGAAGTTTTAAAGTACTACCTGTTCTATTAATATGTTGGACCTCAACGATTGGGTTGTGGGCAAAACCATCCCTTGGACCGGTTTTGGAGATCCTGGAGAATCGTTGCATTGATTGCCATGATGGGGAGACCTTGAAAGGCGGAGTGGATTTGGAGAGTTTGCTGGATAGTTGGGGGGAATCGAAAGATGTGGAGAAGTGGGAGAAGGTGGAGCGGGCCATTGTGGAGGGCAAAATGCCGCCGGAGGACAAAAAGCCGCTGACTGCGGAGCAGGTGAAGACTTTCTCGGGGTGGTTTGAGAAGGAGTTTGTTCTGCCGGGTGGAGTGGAACGGGCAGGACCGAATCATCCACGGCGTCTGACCAGAGAGGAGTTGCAGAATACGCTGGAGGACATCCTGCATGTGGACATTCGGCAGACGCTGACCAACAGCCGACTCCATGTGATCCCGGAGACGGTGGTCGAAAAATTCTTTAATGCTGGAATCCGGGGAGCTTCCGGGTTTTCCAATGATGCGATTGCCTTGAGTGAAGAGTCCGTCGATATCCAGACCTATGCCCGTTGCTTTTCGGCGGTATTGACGCTTCTGGATTCCAATGAGTTGGCTCGGGAAAAACTTTTTGGGGACAAGCCTCTGTCGGAGCTTTCTGAGACGGAAACCTTGGCAATTCTGAGAAATTTTGGAAACGCGGCTTTTCGCCGGAACATAACGGATGGGGAGCTGAAGAAGTTTGAAAAAGTTTATACCGATATGCGGAAGGACCGCACGGTCTATGAGTCGATCAAGTCCTCATTCCTGGCCATCCTGCTCTCTCCCATGTATCTCTACAAGTTTGAGGAAGTAAAGCTTGGTCAATCGCCGCTTTCCAATCATGAACTGGCCACCCGCCTGTCCTACTTCCTGTGGTCGAGCCCTCCAGATGCAGAACTTCAGGAGCTGGTGGAGAATGGAGAGTTGTCAAAGCCGGAGGTCTTGAAGCAGCAGGTGCAAAGGATGCTGGCAGACCCCAAACGTGTTGCACTGGCGGAAAACCTCGGTGGCGAATGGTTCGACTACAAACACCTTCGCCGTAAAAGTGCGGTCAACAAACGCAGTGACAAGATGGCAGGCTTTTACCGGACCCAGTTCGAGGAAGCTTTGTTATTTTTTGACGGCATCATCCGGTTTGATGCACCCATCTTCAATTTGGTCGATGCAGACTGGGCCTTCAGCAACCGACACCAGAGGAACATTTACAATCTGCCCGTCAAATCCTGGACCTTGCAAAAAACGGAAGCCCTGCCTCCGATCAACATCCACTACCGGGATGCGGAGAGAAAGATTCACGAGGGCAACTATGAATACAAGCATGCCCCGCTGACTTTGGTGGAATTGGACGACGCCAATCGAGGCGGCTTCATCACACTCGGACCAACTCTCAGTGCCACTTCCACTGAAAACCGCACCAGCCCGATACGGAGGGGAGTCTGGGTGCTGGAAAGTATTCTGGGCATTCACTTTGAAGTGCCTGAAAACGTCCCCGACCTGGAAGATTCGCAAAAGAAGGCCAAGGAACAGAAGTTGAACTTGAGCCCGATCGAAATTCTCAAGCTACATTCCTCGCAAAAGGGTTGTGTCTCCTGCCATAAGTACATTGATCCGGTCGGATTTGGACTGGAAATCTACGACCAACTGGGCATCGAACGTGGGGGAGGTGCTCTCAGCGTCAAGGGCACAGAGCTTTCCCGTTGGGACCCGAAGATTACCCCCAGGAGTTACGCAGACCGAACTTGGGAAATCAAAAAACCTCTGGAACCCGGCAAGGAAAACCAAATCCAGTTTCTCTATTTGAAAGGGACTCATAGGCTCGATATCCGGAAAGTTCGTCTGGAGTCCGGTGACATCCAACTGGCAGACAATCACTTTGGTTACACTGGAAACGCCAGAAAGGACAATGTCTGGAAATTCAAAATTCCCAAGGATGCTCCTGCCAAAGGCTGGCGACTCACGGCGGAAATCAAAGGTGATGGAGGCAACAATTCCCATGGTGTGATCTCCCTGCTCGGAGGTGAAAAAGTCGAGGGACCTTCCTACAAACTTCCCAACGGAAAAAGCTTCACCAGTCCAGCAGGTTTGAAAGAGTTGCTTCTCTCAGATTATCGTGACAAGATCATCGACAATGCCATCAAAAGAGTCCTCGCCTACGCTCTTGGCAGAAAAGTTCTTCCTACCGACCGACCTGCTATCCGAAGGATCAAAGAATCTCTGGCACAACATGATTACCGCATGAACAAACTGATCGAAGAAGTTGTGCTGAGCTATCCATTTCTAAATAAGGAACACCCATGAAACAAAAGAGTTATCAAATCCCAAGAAGAAGCTTTTTGAGAGGCACCGGAGTCTGCATGGCCTTACCCGCCCTGGAGATCATGGGGCCTGCCGTGAGTCATGCCAAAGGAGAGAAACCCAACAAGATCCCACTGCGATTGGGAGTTTTCCACAAAGGAAACGGGATTGACCCTTCAAACTGGCATGCCACTGGAACCGAAAACGACTTTACCCTTTCCAAAAACCTGGAGCCCCTCACGGCTTACAAGCAGGACATTGCGGTACTTTCCAATGTCAGCAATCAGTCCAAAGGTGACCACTACGGGGCGATGCCTCTCTTCATGACGGGACACCAAACCCGCAATCCTGGCTACTCCTTCGACCAGGTCATTGCTGACCAAATCGGCAACACCACACAGTTCAAATCCTTCCAGCTTTCCGCCGACCCGGTCGATGTCCGCTCCACTACACTCAACAGCCTCGCCTACGACAAGGATGGCCGAGGACTCTTTGTGGAACGCAATGCCCAATTCGCCTTTGACCGACTCTTTCGTGGACTTGGCGATGCAAGCGTTCGGAATGAACTCAGCAGCATTCTGGATGCAGTCCGGGAACCGACCACTTCTTTAATGAAAAAGGCCAGTTCGGCGGACAAAACCGTCCTATCGAATTACCTGGATTCCGTGCGGGATGTCGAAGTGGCGATTCAACGCCAGGAAGAAGAAGGCACACCCCGCCCACATTTGGAAAAGGTCAGCAGTGATGTCATTCAGCTCGATGACTTCCCTTCCAAGATGAAAACCATGATGGACCTCGTCGCCCTCGCCTTCTGGACGGATGCCACCAGAGTCGCGTCCTGCATCATGGCCTTGGAAAGTAGCCGCCGCATCCATGATTTCCTTGGATTGAAAGCCGACTTCCATTGGTCCTCTCACTTTGAACGGAACAAGACCAAGGCCGCAGAATTTAATACGGCCAACACTTGGTATGTACATCAATTCAGTCTCGCCATCGAGAAGATGAAAGCCCTCAAGGAGTACGACGGAAGCAGTGTCTTTGATCACTCCGTTCTGATGTTTGGTTCCGGCCTAAGCCACGGTGGTAAGCACTACGGAGCCAATCTCCCACTTGTCCTGGCTGGAGGCAAACAAACCGGACTCAACACCGGAAAATTGCTCAATTACCCAGACCAGCCCCCCCATGCGAATTGCTTGCTGACTTTGATCCA
>CAYSOI010000392.1:0-4355 GCA_964432425.1 uncultured Opitutales bacterium
TTAGGTTCAAAGACCAGGTTACAGTTGGCCAACCATGCCCAGGATTATTGCAAGCTTGGAGGATGCGTATTTACTTTTTCCCATTTCCATTTGGTCACGTTCTGAGAAAAAACGCATGGTGAATCCCCAAAAGGTGTACGTGATAGATAATGGGATTGTAGATGCTTACTCCACCAAAATGACAGCTGACCACGGGGCGATTCTGGAAAATCTAGTCTACATAACTCTACGAAGGCAGGGGTTGACTCCAGGATATTATGAAACCAAACGGGGGCATGAGGTGGACTTTGTCTATCGCAGAAATGAGGAGACGACCCTCGTGCAGGTTTCCTATTCTTTGGAGGGTGAAGATACAAAGGTTCATGAATTCAGGGCTTTAAACGAAGCCATCTCAGAACTGCAACCTACGCGTTGTATCGTTGTCACAATTTCTGAAGAATGGACTCACGAAGAAACCGGTACATTCGTTATCCCGTTATGGAAATTCCTCCTCAATACGACTCAGTATTGAATGAAAGTCACACCTGAATTCTTACCAAAATCCCGATTGTTCTCCATTAAGCTAATGATACTTATCTTCATGAAACTTCGATTCTCAGCATTTCTCGTTCTTTTTCCGCTTTGGTGTTTTGGTTTGGACTACCAGATTGAGGTACGGCCTGTTTTGGAGAGATACTGCTTTGAGTGTCATGGGGAGGAGAAGCAGAAGGGGAAGTTGCGATTGGATACTTTGAAACCGGAGATCTCCAATGCGGAAACATGGCATGATGCACTGGATCAATTGAACATGGGGGAAATGCCGCCGCCGAAGTCGAAGCAACCTACGGCGGAGGAGCTTCAAGTTTTAACGGGGTGGATCAATGGCTTGTTGACCGATTTTGCGGAGTCCAAACGTTTTGAGAAAGGTCGGGTAAGCATGCGGCGCCTGACCCGTTATGAGTATGCCAACACCATGCGGGATCTGTTGGGCATAGAGATGGATTTTGCCCGGGAGTTGCCTCCAGAACCGGCTTCACCGGAAGGTTTCTTGAACAATGGGGCGACACTGGAGATGTCTCCGAGCCAATTGGAGGTGTACCTGAAGGCGGCCCGGCTGGCATTAAAGTTTGCCATTCCGTCCCCCGAACCTCCTGAAGTGATCCAGGTATCCCAAACGAAATCGGCGTTGGGGAAATTGCCTCAAAAGAAGGACGGTGGGCACATCCCCGTGAATCCTGAATACATCATTGATCTCCCCAAGTTTCCTCGGGTTGGGGAATTTGAGGTGCGAATCACGGCAAAACTGGCCAACCCGGACCATGCGGATTACCCTACGATTGAAGTGAACATGGGGCATGTCCCGGGAATCATTCATGTACCACGGAAACTGGTGGGAAAGATTGAGTTGAAATCTGAGAAGCCGGAGACGTTTGTCCTTCGTGGTCGCATGGAGGACTTTCCTCAGGCTGGAGACATTCCTTTTGGGAACTCCGGGTTCAAGGGCATGATTGTGATGTTGGACTATGTCGATGCCGATGGCAAAGCTCTACGATATCCGGATCGGATCTACGCACAAAAACCACCTCCTCCCAAGAAGCCCAAAAAGGGAGAAAAGCCCAAACCTCCAAAGGAGAAACCAAAGCCCGCTCCTTTTGGTTCCCGCCTGGAGATTGAAGTTTTGTCTGCCGAGTTTGAAGGACCCATTCTCAAAGAAAGTATCGTTCAATGCACGGACGGTAAGTCGGAGATTCAGAAATTTGCCCGAAAAGCCTTTCGTCGCCCAGTCGCGGAGGAAGACGTAAAACCGTTCTTCCAGCTACTCGACAGATTGTTGGCAAACCAAGTTCCCTACGAGGAAGCCATGCGGGAGACGTTTGCGGCGATTTTGGTTTCGCCTCACTTTTTGTACATTGCCGAACCTTCAGATGAAAAAGCCCTCACAGACTATGAAATTGCCACACGTTTGTCTTACTTTCTCTGGAGCACGATGCCGGACCCAATTCTGTTTGAACTGGCAAAGCAGGGCAAACTGAAGGAGCCCAAGATTCTGGAGCAACAAGTCCACCGAATGTTGGAAGATGAACGGGCTCAGGAATTTGTGGTGAGATTTGCCGATCAATGGTTTGGTTTGGATGCATTGAAACGAGTCGCCGTAGATCCGCAAAAATTCCCGAAATTCAAGGAACCTATGAAAGAGGATTTTCGCAAGGAAACGCAGGCAGTTTTTGCAGAGATTGTGCACCACAATTTGTCCGCTCTGGAGTTGCTCGATTCGAATTGGACTATGGCCAACCGAAACCTTGCCAATCACTATCAAATAGACAGTCCAAAATCCCGGGATCTGGAGAAAGTAATTTTTAAGGAAAATTCTGTCCGGGGCGGCATACTCGGGCACGGGGCATTTCATCTATCCGGGTCGAACGGAATTGACTCCCATCCGATCAAACGTGCGGTGTGGATTCTGGACCGCTTGTTGGATTCGCCCCCGATGTCTCCCCCACCCGATGCGCCCGAACTGGATTCCGAAAATCCGGACTTGGCCAAGCTGTCCTTGAAGGAGCAACTGGAAGTGCACCGTGAAAAAGAATCCTGCAACAATTGCCACAAGGGCATCGATCCATGGGGATTGCCTCTGGAAAACTTTGATGCTCTTGGGCAATGGCGACAATCGCCAGATACTGCCAGTGAACTCCCCGATGGCTCCAAGATTGAAGGTGTGCAGGAGTTGAAACAATTTCTGACTACCGAACGCAAATCCTGGTTTGCCCGCTCTGCCGTGAAACGCCTCATGAGTTATGCCTTGGGGAGATCCCTGGATCTAGGCGACCGGAAAATCATTCAGAGTCTGTCCAAAGATTTTGCAGAAGCGGATTTCCGGTTCCGGCCCTTGATTGTCAAGCTGGTCCAAAGTGATGCCTTTCAAGGACAGTAATGGAAGCACAAGCCATGAACTACCAGGTAAGGGAAATGCGGATGGAAGATGCCCCGTCCTTGATTCGCTACTTCCTCAATTCCGACGAAAGCTTCTTGCGGGGCATGGGGGTTGAGCCATCCAAACTGCCCAAGGAAGCCGACTGGTTGAAGTTGCTGGAAGAAGACTACCAACGCCCACTTGAAGAACGCCATTTCTACTACCTGCTCTGGGAAATCGATGGCACTCCTGTCGGGCACGGCAATATCAACTGCATTGAATACGGAAAAACCGCCATCATGCATCTCCACGTTTGGGTTCCAGACCTTCGAAAACAAGGCCTCGGCACTCAATTCCTCAAAGCCTCCATCCAGAAATTCTTCGACAAATTTCAACTCCAGGAACTCCGCTGCCAACCCCACCAAGGCAACCCAGCCCCCAACAAAACCTTACCCAAAGTCGGCTTCCAATTCGAAAAGACCTACGAACCCACACCAGGCTGGATCAATTATCCACACCGAGTGAATTTATACTCCCTCCAAAGGGAGGATTGGGAAAGCCAGTATGAACAGCTCTAGGTTTCTGATTTGGCTGAAATAGCGGCGTTACCCGATATAGGTCGTGTAGGACATATAGGACCTATGAACACCCAAATGTCTTCCAAACATTTGGCAGCTTTATCTGGTTTCTTACTATCGATTGGCAAGAACGGCACCAAAAGTGCCTACAGGCGAACCTTACAGCAGAAAATGATCCCCTTTGATGGGTTTGAAGGGTTTGCGGGGGTGACCTGCCACCCGATTCAAATCGGATAAAAAACGAATCGCAAAATCGACCGTCTCCGGGGTATAGGGAGGCAGGAAGTATTCACGCATGGACAATCTTTTCATGTCTTCACGAAAAGTTTCTGATTCCGAAGTATTCAACAACTCGGATTTTGCTTCTTCACTCAGATAGGCCATATTTGGATTTCAATTTCTGAAAGTCTTCATTCATTTGGAAGAGGGTAAAGTACTCCTCTAATAATTCCCAGTTGATCACCTGGGATTCTGAATTCAGATGCTTGAGAATCAAATCGATATCGGAGCGATCAATTGCCTCTCGGTTTGGGTCATTTCTAAGGGCTTGGAGTTTGAGCCCAATAATGTCTTCCAATTGCAAAACATAGACCTCATGTTTTGCAAAAACTGATACCTTTTTTCTTCTGGTTAACATCCCGACCGAGGCAGCACGAAAAGCGTGAATAACATCGATCTGCCCGAAAGGTTTTAAGTCGGAGACATATTGCGAAATGTTTTCACTTTTGAAAACACAATTGTAGGAGTACCGTGAAAGGATTGTTTGTAGTTTTGAGATATCTTCACTCAACAGAAGAATGTCGATGTCTACAGTACTTCGAACAATTCCTGAGACAGCTAAGGCAAAACCACCAATCAGGCCATAATTCACATCTTCCTGATTGAGG
>CAYSOI010000393.1:0-4333 GCA_964432425.1 uncultured Opitutales bacterium
CTCCCTGCAAATCCTCGGCCCCTGGGCAGGCTCTCTCAACAACACTGCCGACCACATCAAACTCTACCGAAGAGACACTGATGGAGACTGGTTGACGGATCCCATTACTCTTGAGCAAGCTCAACCCCTGGTCCTCGAAGATCAAGTGCCCTATCAGGACTCTGGAGACTGGCCCAATCGTGCCGACGGCTCCGGCCCCTCACTATCCAGAAAATCCTGCACCACCCTTGCCACCGATCCCGACAATTGGAGATCCAGCAATGAATTCAACGGCAACCCTGGGGAAATCGGCCTCCCGCAACGCCTCATCACCATCAATGAAGTCCTCACTCACACGGACCCACCACTGTATGACACCATCGAACTCTACAACCCCGGCAACACCACCATCGATCTCTCTGGCTGGTATCTCAGTGATACCGATGAAGGCGAAATCGACACCGAACTCTTTCGAAAATTCCAAATTCCCGATGGCACAACTCTAGGCCCCGGTGAATACGTCACCTTCGACCAACGCCAGTTCAATCCCAATATTGATCCAGTCTCAGGCGAAGGCAATCCGGAGCCGCACCACTTCGGGTTAGCCAGTGCATACAAGGAAGACATTGCACTGGTCAGTGCCGATGCTCAGGGCAACCTGTTGCGAATTGTCGATCACATCGAAGTCGGCCCAACTGCCAACAGCATCTCCCATGGACTTTGGCCCGACACCGAAGGCGAACTCTACCCCATGTCTCAACGCACTCTCGGCTCCGCAAATGCATCCCCCAGAGTGGGGCCATTGATCTTTACGGAAATCCACTACAACCCAGGGGAAATGGAAAATGCCTCCGAGTTGGAATTCCTGGAAATCTACAATGTCGGCACCTCCACCCTTCGCCTGAATCAGGACTTCGTTACCGGAGGAATCTGGGAAATCAGCGGCGGAGTGGATATGCAATTTTTGAATTCAGCAACCATCGCTCCGGAAGAAGTCATCGTCGTCGTCGGTTTTGACCCCAGCGACACGGCGAAACTTCAAGCCTTCATTCATCATTACTCCCTGACCGAAATCCCCAAAATTATCGGCCCATGGTCCGGAAGCCTCTCTAATGGCGGAGAAACCATTTCCATCAAAAAACCGGACACCCTTCAAGTGCCCCAAGATGGAACGGACGCCTTCTATCCCATGGTCAATGTGGAGACCATTTCCTATGGAGATTCCCAATCCTGGCCTCAGGCAGCTGATGGAGAAGGAGCGTCTCTCCAAAGGATATCTCTCACCGATTGGTCCGACACCCCGACAGCCTGGCAAGCCTCCGAAACCAATCCCACTCCCGGAACTGTTGAACAATCCCTCCCCCAATCGCCAACCATCACCTCCAGCCCCCTGACCATTGCCTTCGAAGGGGAACTCTACCAATACCTGATCGAAGCCTCCGACTCCGACTCCCCCACTCCCCCCACCCTGTCCGTCAGCCCACAAGTCAGTTGGCTCACCTTCACCGACTATGGCAATGGCACCGGAATCCTCACCGGCACCCCCACCAGTGCCGACACCACACTTCATATTCTGACTGCGACCGCCACGTCACAGGGCGAAAGCGTAGAACAAGCCTTCCCCATCCAAGTCCACAATGCCCAACTGGATACCGATGAAGATGGCACCCCCGATGGCATAGAATACCGCCTTGGCACAAATCGCATTGACCCCAATTCCAAGCCCGCCCGAATCAGCCACACCGCCACCTTGCTTGCCGATTCCGGCTGGATGGAAGTCTCCTGGCTCGGAATCTATATGGATCAGCACAACGACTGGATCTACCACAGCTCACTGGGCTGGCTTTACGTCTCCCCTCAATTAGCTCAGAATGGCTTTTGGATCTGGGATACCCAACTCCACTGGCTCTGGACCAGGGATGACATCTTCCCCTACTTCTACAGCCCCGATTCCGGTTGGTTATATTACCACCTCAACAGCTCCAGTCCCCGCTACTTCTTCAACTACATCCAGGATACCTGGACCCAGTGGTAGGAGAACCAGCATGCACAATGTACTTGGGCGGAAGGCCCTCCCCCAACAAACCACCTACAATTTCGCAGCCTCAATTTCCTCTGGAGAAAGAAGCTTGGCTCCCGTGTCCTTGTAACGTCTGAGAATGTCGGCTTCGATGTGCTCGCAGGAAAGCCCATTGGCGATCCGCAGGCTGTCCACCGAATTTCCATGTTCAATGAATTTATCCGGCCAGCCAACCCGATGCACTGGCGTCTGGAGATTGTGGGTTTGCAGAGTTTCCATCACGGCAGAACCAAATCCACCAGGTAAAGTGTGATCTTCCATCGTTACAATCAGCGGATATTGCTGAGCATGTTGCACCAGCAACTCTTCATCCAATGGCTTAATAAACCGTGCATTCACCACGCAGGCATGCAGGCCAATTTCTTCAAGTTGTTCGGCAATGCTTAATGCATCCTGCACCATCGGCCCAATCGCCCACAATGCCAGATCCTCCCCATCCCGAAGAATCTCCGCTTTGCCCACCTCAAGGATGTCCGCATCTTCTTTGATTTCCACCCCCTGTCCGGCCCCACGAGGGTAGCGAATGAACGCAGGTTTGCCCAGATCCAGACTGGTCGCCAGCATATCAGCCAACTCGTCCTCATCCTTGGGCTGCATCAAGAGCAGATTGGGCACACAACGCAGATAGGAAATGTCGTAAAGCCCATGGTGAGTCGCCCCATCGTTGGGGGAAAGCCCGGCACGGTCCATACAGACAACTACCGGCAAATCCTGAAGACAAACATCATGCAACACCGGATCAAAGGCCCGCTGCAGGAAGGTCGAATAGATGGCACAGACCGGTTTGAGCCCCATCGTGGCCATCCCGGCTGCAAAGAGCACTGCATGCTCTTCGGCGATCCCGACATCATAATACTGCTTCGGAAGTTCATCCCGCAGATGGTTGAGACCAGTACCACTGGGCATGGCTCCGGTAATACCAATGATGGAAGAATCCTTTTGAGCATGCTTCAGCAATTGTTTGCCAAAGACATCCTGATATTTTGGAGCAGGCTTTTTCTTGGGATCCGATTTGGAAAGCCCCGTTTTCCTATCGTACGGACTGGCTCCATGAAACTTTTCCGGCTCATCCAGAGCCACCTGATAACCTTGCCCCTTCTTCGTCATCACATGGAGCAGGATCGGACAATCTGACTCCTTGGCAAATTCAAGGAAATGACAAAGCTGATCCAAATTGTGCCCATCCACGGGCCCCACAAAACGAAGACCAAATTTTTCAAAAATATTGGAGGCCAGAATAAAATCCTTCGCTTCCTTCTTGGCCCGTGAACCGAATTTGATCAGGGAATCTCCCCCCGGCAGCCAATGGAGCAGGTGTTCAAGATTATCGTTTACCTTGTTGTATACGGGACTGGTGATCAATTCATTCAACCAACGGGCCACTGCGCCAACATTCTTGTCAATCGACCATTCGTTATCATTGAGAATGACAATGAGACGATCCGTCGAAGAAGCGACGTTGTTCAGAGCCTCCAGCGTAATGCCACAGGTAAAAGCCGCATCTCCACAAACCGCAACCACATGCTCCGAAGATCCCTTCTGATCCCGTGCCACCGCCATTCCCAAGGCCGCAGAAAGTGCAGTTCCGGCATGTCCGGCGCCGTAGCAATCATGGGGAGATTCTTCCCGGTTCAAAAACCCACTGAGTCCACCGGTTTGCCGAAGCTTGTCGAAATCCTTGCCATTCCGCCCCGTCAACAACTTGTGCACATACCCCTGGTGGGAAACATCAAAAACAAAACGATCCTTCGGACTATCAAACACTTTGTGCAAAGCCATGCTCAGCTCCACAACCCCAAGGTTTGGCCCGACATGCCCACCGTTCTCCGAAGTTACGTTAATGATTCGCTCCCGGATTTCCTGAGCTAACTGCGTAAGTTGTTCCGCATCCAGCTTTTTCAGGTCATCCGGACTCTGTATGGTTTCAAGAAGGGCCATATAATATTCTATGCTTTTCTTTTTGGACCAACTGGAATCACTCCAGTTCAGTCTTCCATGGGCGTAAAGTTTTCGGTCAGAATGCCAGCCGTTTCCTTCTTCACTTTTTCGACACGTTTTTCCGCATCAATCAAACGTTTCTGGCAGTTCATTGCATGTTTGGCTCCCTGTTCGTAACTGGTGAGCAGCTTTTCAAGTGTGTTCTCCCCCTGCTCCATCCGGGATACAATTTTTTCCAGTTCCAGAAGGGATTCTTCAAATGAGGGCGATTCGGGTTCGTCTTCCATTAAGTTATAAACAAGTAAAGTCGTCTCAGTCCTTTGTCGAGTCTCCATA
>CAYSOI010000394.1:0-4318 GCA_964432425.1 uncultured Opitutales bacterium
CAGCACCTTATGAGTTATGTAGTTTTGACCAATCGTGAGAGGGAAGAATTAGTGGACCTCTTCTTCCGCCTGAGACATCTCGGTGAAAAATATCCTCTTGCCCAGGAGGAAGCCCAAACGGCCTTGCGGTGTTTGAAGGCAATTCATTCCAATGCGATTGAGGATAAGGCTGTGGACCGGATTTTTCTGCAAGTGCTCATGCATGGGGCTGGAGTACCTGACAAATCGAAGATTTCCAGGTACTATGGAGCAGCATCCTTTGAACTTCGGGGGCAGGAGACAGTCCTTCGTTGGCTGGAAGAAGAGGCGAAGAAAAAGCAACCTTTCTCGATTTCCATGATCCTTGAGATGCACAGGCTCATTTTTAAGGATTCCATCCCGGATATGGCTGGAAAGTTTCGGGAAACGGACGTGCGGATCAGTGGAATGGTGCATGTGCCTCCGCAGTCTTACCAGGTTCCTGAAGCGTTGCAGCAGCACATTTCTGGCATCAATGATGAGCTCTTGAACATTGAGGTGAAAGATGAGGAGTCTTTCCTTGATGTTATTCGGATCTCGGCCCAGATGCACTATCTCATCGCCAATGTTCACCCTTTTGAGGATGGGAATGGCCGGGTTGCCCGTGCGGCGGGAAACTATGCGATGCTTCTCCACGACTTCTATTATGACGTGATCATGACTGATTACAGGGATGTGTATCTGGACTCTCTGGAATCTTCCACCTGGGCCGATACTAGCCCGATCTTCCACTTCCTTGAATACAGCTATCTCGAAACCCTCCGCCGGATTTCCGGTTTCTTCAACCTGATTGGCCGGGATGGTTAATTCGCATTGGCGGAAGTGGTTCCAATACTTGTGATTGAAAGGACCTTGGCTGAATTTCTATCTGGCTCTGGATTGAACTAAAGGTTTTTCAATCGAACGTAGGTGTAAGCAATGAGAAAGCAGATGACAAAGAGGGCAATCCACTTCATGGGGATGGGTTTTCCGAAGAGATTCCAGATGTCCTGCCCTTGTGGTCGTTGGGAGGGGTTGTCGTTCTTGCCATTTTCTGGTTTCTCTTTTTCCATAGAGCTTTAGACATTTTGATTGTTTCTCGAAGGAGCAACAAGGTTTTGTATATTTTTCATAAATGATGTTCCCGCTGGAAAACCCTGAACTGGAAACTGCTGTTCAAACAAAGGATCGTTTGGACGATGTATATCATGTCGTGGTCCTGAATGATCCTGTCAACCTTATGTCCTATGTGGTGATGGTGTTTCAGAAAGTGTTTGGCATGGTCAAATCCCGAGCAGAGAAGCATATGATGGAGGTGCATGAACAGGGGCGTTCGGTGGTTTGGACCGGTGGTCGGGAAAACGCTGAGAACTATGTGCACATTTTACAGAAGTGGCAATTGACTGCAATTTTGGAAAAAGATGATTAATCTGCGATTGCGAATCAACCCGGAGATGGTGGACGTTGCCTGGGGTTTTATCCAGGAGGCAATAGAAGGGCTCCGAAGTGGAGCCGCGGTGCAGTTTTCGGCTCCAGACCTGGAGGATGAAGACTTTGCGGAGGCGTGGGAGGAGAGTTTACAGGAGGAACTGGATGTGGACATCGTGTCACTGGAGTATTTGTTCAGTAAGACGCACTTTGGCGAAGATGATGTCACGATTTCTCCGGAAGCTGCGGAAGGGGTTTTGCGTTCGTGTGCGGCAGTGCGGCTTTGGCTGCGTACGAATAAACTGGGAGAAGTGGAAGATCCGGTTCTGGAATCGGCAGAAATCTATGATTTGGAGCTGGGGCCGGAAGAAAGCATGGCCCTGTGGACTTATTGTTTGCTGGGGGTGCTTCAGGAATCTCTGATTGAGATTTTGATGGGAGAGGAGTGATCCGGGGAATGGGTTCAGCTCTCTGGCTGGAAATCCATTCGGTACCATTGTGCCAGGGGCAGGTTTGGGCCTTCAGGAGGGGTGAGGGTGTGAGAACCGGACTGGAGTTTGTGAGGTTTGGAGGGTGTGGGAAGACGTGGTGAACTGGCGGTGTAGTGGTTGAGGAGGAGAAAGTGTGGTGTGTCGGGATGGAGGATTTTGGTGAGTTTTTGGAGTAATTTTGGGAGGTCTCTTTCATTTTTCCAGATTTGGCCTTTGGGGCCTCGGCCAAAAGTGGGTGGATCGAGGAGGATGGCATGGTAAGTGGAGGAGCGTTTGATTTCTCTTTCTACCCAGTTTGTTGCATCTTCGTGAATCCAGCGGATGGGTGCCTCGGAAAGTTGTGAGAGTTTTTGGCTTTCCCTGGCTTGGTTGAGGGCGGGTTTGGAGGCGTCGACATGGGTGACGTGATATCCGGCTTTGGCGGCCGCCAATGTTGCCGCGCCGGTGTGGCCGAAGAGGTTGAGGAGTTTGGGTGGGGCTTCAGATGGGGTTGGGGGAATGGGGGTGTCGAGCAGCCATTGCCATTGGGGAGCTTGCTCGGGAAAGAGGCCGATGTGTTTGTTGTTGGGAGCCAGGCGAAGTTGAAAGGTCAGTGGGCCAAATGGAATTTCCCAATTTTCGGGCATTTCCTGATGATGTTGCCAGCCGTGTTCTTCGGTAAAGCTGGCATGGGCTTGTTCCCAAGCGTTACTGGCTTGAGTGGGTGGGTGGTAGGCTTGAGGTTCGTCCCGAGAGAGGATGACGGGGCCAAATCTTTCCAGTCTTGCGAAGTTGCCGGAGTCCAGAAGCTGGTAGTGTGGCCAAGGCACCGGTTTGAACATTCAGCGGCTCCACTCCAGCATTCTCTGGATGGGGAGTTCGGCTTTTTTGCGAAGTTCTTCGTCCATCAGGATTTCCGGGGTTTTGTCGCGGAGGGCGTTCCTGACTTTTTCGATGGTATTGAACTTCATGTAGCGGCATTCGTTGCAGGCACAGTGATCTGTGGGGCCTGCGATGAAGGTTTTTTCCGGAAGTTCCCGTTGGAGGCGGTGGATCATGCCAGTTTCGGTCACGATGATGAAGGCTTGGGCGGGGTGATCTTTGCAGAAGTGTACCATTTTCTCCGTGCTGCAAACTTCGTCGGCCATGTCGCGAACGGTTTGTGTGCATTCGGGGTGGGCGACTATGGGGGCTTCCGGATATTGGAGTCTCACTCTTTCTACGGCTTGCTGGGTAAAGAGAACATGGGCGTAACAACTTCCGGGCCAGAGTTGCATGTCCCGGCCTGTTTGGGCGGAGACCCATTGCCCGAGATTCTGGTCGGGAACAAAGAGGATTTGCCGGTCCTGGGGGACTTTTTCGACAATTTTGACGGCGTTGCCGCTGGTGCAGATGACGTCGCTGAGTGCTTTTACGGCCGCTGAACAGTTGATGTAGGCAACGGTGTAGACGTCTGGGTTTTCTTTTTGGTATTTTTCCAGTTTGGCGGCGGGGCAGGAGTCGGACAGGGAGCATCCGGCTTCCATGTCGGGGAGGTAGACGGGGGTGGTGGGGTTTACGATTTTGGCGGTCTCGGCCATGAAGTGTACACCGCAAAAGAGGATGGCGTCGGCCTTGGATTCGGCGGCTTTGTAGGCGAGGCCAAGGGAGTCTCCCACGAAATCGGCCACTCGTTGGATGGGCTCAATTTGGTAATTGTGGGCGAGGATGAGGGTGTTGGTTTGTTTTTTTAACTCCAGGATCTCTTGCTGAATGGGTGTCAGCGGCTCTTCATGCTGTTGAGCATGAGGAGGGAAGACCAGTGGAGCGGGGGCTTCAAGTGTTGTACTCATTTAGGAAAAAGTAATATTCGGGAGGGTCGCTGCGATCAATTCATGTTTGTGCAGAGTTCTCCGTTTTTGACCTTGGTGCAGATGGCGTTGATTTGAAGTCGCTGGGTCTGCACTTCCAGTCCGAGTCGATCCGCAGCGGTCTTGGAGTACCAATCCATAAAGGGGGCATCAATTTCGAAGATTTTGTCGCAGTCCCTGCAAATGATTTGGGCCTGAAAGTTTTCGTCCTGTTTATTGGTGGTGTAGTATTTGTAGTCTTTGCCGATGTCGATTTCCCGGAGAATGTCGCATTCAATGAGGATGGGGAGGGTGCGGTAAATGGTGGCTCGGGAAACGGAGTCATCAATCTGCCTTGCCAGGGTGAGCAATTCCTCGGCGGTGTAGTGGTCGTGGTGTTTGTGGACGGCTTCAAGTATGGCTCTGCGCTGATTGGTAAGGCGCAGGTTTTTCTTGGTGAGGAATGCCTGAAATGTGTCGAGGTGTTGTTGTATGTCGGGCATCGGGCGATTTGGGCGACGGATCGGGAATATATAAATAGTTGTAGCTCCCTAAGAAATGAGGGTTTCAAAAAAATGGGAAGGGAAAAAAGAA
>CAYSOI010000395.1:0-4312 GCA_964432425.1 uncultured Opitutales bacterium
TATCTTTAGGAGGCATCTCCTGCAGAGTTACCTGAGCCCAGACGGACTTCCAGACTGCGGCGTTGGTCTCATCGACTGGCCCGAGTTCCAGCAAGTTGAGATCACCCTTGGTTGTTTCGTCATCGTGGCAATCGAAGCAATGGTTTTCCAGAAAGACCTCTGCATACTCTTTGAAGTTCCCCTTGGCAGGTTCTCCGGGTGTGTAAGTTTCAGCAGCCTGAGTGGATGAAACGGAAAGGCCGAATATGATCGGCAGTAAGAGTGTTTTGCAGCTGTTCATAGCAATAGTCAAAAGGTGTTTTGAAAAGTGGGTCTAAAAACCTATCCCGCAGGGATGTATAGGAGTTGCAGAAGCAACTGCCACACTTTTTTCAACATAGGTACGACCTATCGATAAGTGCGGGCTACGAGAGCAGCTCTGAAACAATGCCCGTGCTGTAGTGGAATTTTGGGATCTCGACTCCGGCTTGTTGCAGGAGAGTGAGCCAGTAGTTTGCCAGGGACGTGTCTTCTTTGGGGAGATGGATGTGGCGACCGTGCTTGATGCGTTCAGCACCTCCTCCGGAGAGGAGGGCAGGAAGGCTTTGCAGACCGTGGCCTGTGCGGAGGTTGCTGCCGTAGCTGACGATACAACTGTCGTAGAGGCGACGGCCTTCTAAATCCTTGGTTTCCTTGAGCCGATCGAGGAACCAGGCAAAGATCTCCATTAACTTTTGATCTCTTGTTTCGGAAGCTGCACGGCGGTCGTTATCGAAGCCGTAATGACTGAGGGAGTGGGGGCTGAGGGAGATTTTTAAATCTGTGATGAGGGAACAGACGGGTAAGCGATAAGAAGCAATGCGGGTCATATTGGTCTGGAGGGCGAGGATGAGCATGTCTAGCATGAGGCGGATTTCCTTTTCCCCAGGGAGAGAAGCGGTAGGTTCTTCAATAGGTGCTTCCATTTTGGGTCGGTTGGCCCACTGTTCCTGTCGTTGGAGGCCGAGTTCGATCTCACGGACGCTGGTGAAGTATTCCTCCAGCTTCACCTGGTCTTCACCGGAGAGGGTGCGGCGGACGCTGCTGCCATCGATACGGATTAGATCGAGGATGCTTTGGCGGTTGTCGATGCGTTCGAGCAATTGCTCTGGGGAGTCCCCTTTCTGTGCGAATAGAGTTCGGTAGAGTTGCAGAGGTGTTGGGATTCCTGGGATGGAACGCCCCTGAGCATCTGCAGAAATGGAGAATCCGGCACCGTGGCCAGCACCTTGTCCGGGAATGGGTTCACGGGCGGTCAGGACGAGGGAGGTGAATCGTGTGTCCTTCCCAATGGTTTGGGCGGCGAGTTGGTCACAGGAGATGGAGTGCTCATGGGTGCGATAAGCACCGCAATTCAGGTATCCGTAACTCCCTCCGTGGGGATTATTGACCCCTAGGTTAGTTAGGTTGGAGACGAGAGTCAGATCTTCCTGATGGCGTTTCAGAGGCTGCATTCCCTTGGGGAGGCCGATGGAGGAAAAGCGTCCGGCTTTCTTAGGGAAAAAGCTTTCTCCTTGGTTGTGATAAGCATCTGTAAACCCATAGCCGCCACCGAGGAATATCATCCGTTTAGGGGCTGTCTTTTGAGTTGCTGCACGAACCGCAGAATCGAGAAACGGGAGTGCGAGGCAGTACCGACCTTTATGAAGGAGTGAACGACGGGAAAGCGGATTGGTGATGATGGAGGACATGGTAGTCAAAAGGATGGGTTTCTCAGTTGGAGTGCTGGGTGAAACTTGGATTTATTTAATTGTTAAAGAAGATAGGGCTTTCTGCAATGGCGTGGATCATGTCTTTCATGCGAAAGCGGTTTGGTCGAAGTTGAGTCATAATATTGTCAATGTGAGGTTGGTCAGTGAACTCGACATCTCTGCCTAGAGCGTAGACCAGTAGAGACTCGACCATATTGCGGGCCAAGTCTTCCTCATGTTCCATTAATATATCCTGGAATTGCTTAAAGTTGGTAAAGCGTTCACCTCCTGGCAAAGAACCATCAATTACCACAGGAACTTCTTCCCTAAAGAGCTTTTCGGACTCCCGCCAGCGACCAATCACATCGAAGTTTTCCAACGCTAGGCCAATCGCATCCATCTTGCGGTGACAGGAGGCACATTGGACTTGGGATTGGTGGAGTTCGACCAACTTGCGGGTGGTGAGAGGACCTTCCGCCCCTGTTCCGAGTTCGGGAACGTTAGGGGGTGGCGGTGCCGGCGGAGAGTTGAGGAAACGGTTCATCAGGATCATCCCTCTTATCGGGGGCGAGGTGCGTTCACCATTGGAACCTGCAACCAGAAACGCACCTTGTGTCAGGAATCCACCGCGAGGCGATTCCGGAGGGAGCTTTACTTTTACAAACTCATTGGTCGTAACTCCTGGAATTCCATAATGGGTAGCCAGTTGAGCATTAACAGTGGCAAAGTCTGACTGGATTAGCTTCGAAACAGGCAAGTTCTCCTCGATCAATGTTTGAAAGTAGGCGATCACCTCCTGCTTCATCGAATACTGAAGACCGGTTGCATAGGTTGGAAATTCTTTTGATACAGAAATCGAGTCATACCGTACAAAATCAGCCCATTGGCTGCTAAAGCCTTCTGCTAGCTGACGACTGTTCTCGCCTAGAATGCGTAGAATTTCCTGATGATAGGCATCTCGGTCTGCCATCGCACCGTCTTCCACTGCTTGATAAAGCTTTTCGTCTGGCGGAGCACTGGTGAGAAAATAGGACAGCCGAATGGCGATGTCTCGCGGTGAGACCAAACGTGTTCCAGGCCGCACATCCGTTTTCTCATTCAGAAAAACAAAACTTGGTGAAGCCATGACCACAGCCAGGGTGTCGATGATCGCATCATTGAAGTTCTTTCCCTTTTCCCGTTTCTTTTGAAAGTAAGATATGAGCCCCTTGATGAATTGAGGATCGGGCTCACGGCGGCGAAAGGCTTCTTTAGTAAACTGTTCGATCAACTCACCAGCATTCTCATCGTTCCAGACCATTTGGGAAGGTTTCTCTGGAGTGGGCTCTTCTGGGCAAAGTAAAGAGTCAAAGAAACTTCGTTTCTCAGGATAAAACGGCCCCTCGATTGTGAAGGAATCAATCCAGATCAGCCCTTCCTTGCTCGGGTCAACTCCTTCATGGTTCTTTAGGGAATTGAGGTAATGAGAAAACCAGGCTCCAGTGCGATCTTCATTCACATATCCCCCAAGTTTATCTCCCTTCAAAGCTTCGGGACGGAATTCGGCGACAGATGCGGTAGGGTTCTCCGTAGTACCATTGATGTGAAATACCCCACCGACTCCTTCCGTGCCTCCGACTTTGACGAATCTTCGGAAGGGCTGTACTTCCCCTTCTATACCAGCAGTGACATGGACTTTGTAGGTTGCTCGAGGGTCTACTCCAAAATTATAGACAAGATGCCGCAATGGCTCACTCAAATATACCCCTGTTTCGACCTTAGGAAGAGCAAGGTACTCGACCCGCATTTTTGAGAGCCTTACGACCTTACCTGGCTTGCCTTTCCATTCTTCAATGTTTCTGCGAAACATAGCAGTCCAGCGGGTTTCTGGATCTTGTCTATTTTTCTGCATTGGTTGCCGTTTGCCCGCCCACTTAAAACTGGCTCGCAGGATCTCCCGTCCGAGTTCGTAATATTGATTCAGATGTTCAGTCGTGAAGTGTTGGCGACTTCCTACCGTATCAAAATTCTCGATATCCCCATCCGGAGGAATCTTGGAGGCTGTCGGCATAATGCCAAACAAACGGTCTATAGTCGCAGCATATTCCCGGCGATTGAGACGCCGCATCTCCACTCTCCCTCCGCTGGAAGCCAGCTGCTTTCTAGCCTTAAACAATCCCTCTGTCAGTTCTCCGATAATCAGCTCCAGCTCTTCTCGAGTTGGCTGGGTTTCATCCTCCGGTGGCATTTCACCGCTGTTGAGAACATCCAGGATATCCTGATACTGAAGTGCTTCACCATTGTCAGAGACCGCATAATCCAGGTGATCAAACCGCAACTTGGCCTTTTGTTTTTTTGCACCATGGCAGCGGATGCAATGGTCTGCTAAAAACTTGCCCAGAGTTGCTTTGTTCAGCTGAGTCTCCCGAGCAGCAGTTTCGGATCCATACGTTACAGGCAGTGAGACGAGCAAAAAACTGCTGCAAAAAGTGAAGGTCTTGGCTAATGTCCAATTCATGATCTGAGTAGTAAAGGATCGCATCCCGAATCTCATTCTTACGGAAAAAGTTTTGAAGTGTACCGGTTTTTATGGAGACTTGATTCTCTTATTTTCATCTTTCTAT
>CAYSOI010000396.1:0-4299 GCA_964432425.1 uncultured Opitutales bacterium
TGCTTCGGTGCATTTTTCGATCTGCTTCGTATTTATAGCACTTGAAGAGATTTCTAGCGGAAAATTGGTGAGATATTTACGTTGATTTGGTCCTCACGTTGAGCATCTTCACCACCGCTATGTTAATTCACACCGTATACTTTTGGCTTAAAAGAGATTTAACCGATGAGCAACGCAAGACCTTCCTTGAAGAAGGTGTTAACAGCTTGAAGAACATCGACTCCACCACAGCGGTTTACACAGGAGTGCCTGCGGAAACCGATCGTCCAGTCATTGACCGTTCCTACGATGTCGGCTTGACCGTTGTTCTCGAAGGTATGGCCGCTCACGACGCCTATCAGGAAGACCAGATCCACCTCGACTTCATCGAGCGTTTCAAAGACTACTGGAGCAAAGTCCAGATCTACGACGCGATCGGGTAAGACTCGGTTTTACGTCTTCAGGTGTTGCCAGGTCGCAGACGGTTTACCCTCATCAATGTCGAGGAAACCGATGGAGATTGGCTTTTCGGCTCTGGGCGGCCCTGCACTGCCCGGATTGAAATAGAGCACCTTGTTGATGATCTGGATTTCCGGCATGTGGGTATGCCCATGCAACACGACCTGAAACTGTCCGGCAGGGTCAATGTCCATCCGGGATAGGTCGTGAATCATATAGATCCAGCATTTGCCCAGTTCAACCGTTTCGGTCATGGGGAGCTTTTCCGCCCATTTTCCAAAATCACAATTCCCCCGGACGACATGAAGGGGGGCGATTTTCTGTAAGTCCTGGAGGATTTTGTCATCACAAATATCTCCGATATGAAGGATGTGATCCACTCCCTGTAAGGCCTCAATGGCTGATTCCCGGAGTAAGCCATGAGTGTCCGAGATGACACCGATATGGAGACGTTTCTTCAAGTAGGCTGGTGGAGGTAATGGTGCGGAGGAGGGTTTCTCCGGCAAGGAATCCACCATGATTGTTTTGTTCAAATATTGAGCAATTTCCTTCACATGAAGGATGTCACAGGCTGCTCCCATATTGATCGCCGCACTCGGCATTTCCAAGGCTTCCGCTTCTTTGAGGCTCTGGGCAATCGTATGTCCACCAGCTTCCCGAATCTTCAACAAACCTTCAGCACCATCGGCATTAGCTCCTGTCAGCAGGATGCCGACCAATTGGTCCTGCCAGGCATCGACTGCAGATTCAAAAAACAAATCAATGGAGGGGCGGCAGTAGTTGACTCTTTCCTCGACGGAGAGGGAGAACGTTTGGTCTCTCTCAATCAATAAATGGTAATTGGGTGGAGCGACATAGCCATGGCCTGGTTTGGGAGCTTCTTTGTCATGGGCTTCGACAAAGGGGAATCCGGCGTGTTTGGCAAAGAATTCCTCCAGGAAATGACTTTCTCCCTGGGTAGGATGTCGGTGTAAACAGAGAATGATCGGGCAGGAGGGGACACCTTGGAGCTCATCAAAAAAATTCTGCAAAGCATCAATGCCGCCAGCCGAAGCTCCAATCACTACTCCCGAAATTGTTTTTTGTGTATTACCTTCCATCGTCTTTATGATCGCCGTACTCCCGAGCATGAGTACTTGCGGAAATTGTAAGTTCTAGATAAAGCATCAATGGACATTAGGCCAGAGGCAAGCCGCAGATTCATCTCAAGCAAAATTTTCTAATAACGAAGTTTTCGCAGTTCGTTGCTCAGTAAGGTTCTATTGTGTAAGCTTAATCAATGGGCTTCATGCCACCGCGTAGGGCTCCAGCATTTGTGGCTCCGTAGTTATCTTCGAAAAGAGGGGACAAGGGGCGGCTGTTGGGGACAGATAACCAGATGCGGTAAATATGGCGGCGTAGATCCGGCTCTGGATGGTCTTCGAACGCACTGCGGCGATGAAGTACGGTGAAGTTATTGATAAAAAGCATATCGCCAGGATTTTGGCGAAAGGCGAAGTGGAGGGTTGGGTCGCTGGCGGTTTCTTCCACAAAATCGAGGGCTTCCCGTTGCTGGTCAGTCAGATCCGGAAGTTCGGGCATGGCATAGGCCCGTTCAATCAATACTCGGAGGATGTTGCAGGCAAAATGGCCTTCGGTGATGGAAAAGATGGGTTGTTTGCACCAGGGGAGTTCGTTGCCTGAATCCACATTGTGCCTCTTGTAATAGAAGGGTTGGTACAATTCCTGCAACAAATCAGGGCGTTTTTCCAGGATGGTGTTGTGCAAGGCCATGGAGTGGACCAATTGGTTTTCACCACCGGATTTGGCTTGTTTCCAACACAGGAACGAAATCACATCGGAGCGGTCGCTGTGAAAGCTTAATTTTCGATTGGTATTGGGACCACGCTGACGATTGTCACTGTCGGTGTATCCTTCGTTTCGAACGCTGAAGATTCGTTCCCCTTTGGCGCTTTGCGACACGGGAGTGCCGATGTGATTGGACATTCCCCAGAAGATTCTGCGGGCCGTTTCTTCTTCAAAACGATGCACGGGGAAGCCGGTGATTCGGGTGGCTCCAATGGAGTTCTCCAGATTGTCCTGAATGGTTTTCAGGCGTTGCCCAAAGTCTGCCAACTCGAAGTTGGCCTTGGTGATTTCATCGAGAGGCAGTGCGCTGGTGGAGCGGTGAGCCTTCTCCAGTTCGATCAGATCTTCTGGGGTCAGCTCGTAGCACCAGTCCGGATGTTGTTGGAGTTCGTTTCCAGTCCAGGTCCCGGGATGCTCCACTTTCGAATCCGCATCCATCATGGGATTACTTTTGCAGTGCGCCTTTGACCAGTTCCTCCACCGAAGCGTCTTCACCAATCGTTTTCAATACCCGAAGTACAGACTTTTCTGCCTCCGGAGCTTTGTAGCCCAAGGCCATTAATGCGGCAACTGCATCCTGTAGGTTGTGCTGACTGCCACTTGCCTCCGAGGCAGGCGATCCAGATGCAGGGACAGAAACCGATCCGGAGGGTGGTGCGGTAAATAAGGCTGCTCCCATGAAGTCTTTCAGTTCCACAATGATGCGTTCTGCAGTCTTTTTGCCAATACCGGGGCATTTGGTCAGCATCTTTACATCCTCGGTCGCAATCGCAGTCCGCAAGCTGTCGGCGGTGTGATGGGACAGGATTCCGAGGGCACTTTTGGGGCCTACGCCCGAAACTTTATCAATGACCACGTTAAACAGGTCCTTGAGTTGCCGGGAGTGAAAACCGAACAATTGCTGGGTATCTTCCCGATAGATGGCACGAATGTGGAGCTTCGTTTTTTTCCCATTGCCGGGGAGTTTTTCGGCAGTGGTTACGGGGATGTGGACTTCATAACCCACGCCCTGGACATCCAGGATGACGCTGGTTGGCGTGGATTCCGATACGATTCCTTCAAGTGTAGCGATCATTGTTTTTTCAATCCGAGTACGTCCAGCATGTCGTAGAGACCTGGAGCCTGATGATTTGCCCAAATGGCGGCTTTCATTGCCCCATCCGCAAAGATGGAGCGGTCCTGGGCTTTGTGGGTCAATTCGATTCGTTCATTGTTGCTTACCAGCATCACGGTATGTTCGCCGACAATGCTGCCACCACGAATGGAGTGAACGCCGATTTCTTCCACGGGACGAGCCCCGGAAATGCCCTGGCGGCCATGCTTGGTCTTGTATTCCGTAGAGCTACGGGCTTCCTTGAGGGCATTGACCAGCCCGACGGCGGTGCCACTGGGAGCATCCACTTTATATTGGTGATGCATTTCAATGACTTCCGGGTGAAAATCCAAATCGGTGACCCCGGCCGCGATCTTGGTCAGATAAAAGAGCAGGTTGACTCCTGTGGAAAAGTTTCCGGCCCAGACAATGGGGATTTCAGAAGTGTGAGCGAGGACTCTGCGACTTTCCTCCTCAGAATGTCCGGTCGTACCAATGATCATTGTCTTGTGATACTTGGCTGCCAGATCTGCAATGCCGGGCGTCACCTGGTGATTACTGAAGTCGATGATGACATCGCAGGCTTTGATTGCGGGTTCCGGATCATCACCCTGGTCAATCGTCCCAGTGATGTGCATTTCATGAGCTTGAGCTGAAATAATCAGCGCTTGCCCCATTCTTCCTCTCGATCCGATAATTGTAACGTTAAGGCGTTTATTCATAACGCCCGACCCAATTGACACATGTCGGCTAATTGTCAATCAGAGAGCCAGATGGGGAGCTGGATTGTAGGAGAGGTGACCTTCTTTACTAGGGATTCACCCTTCATTCAGACCGAGGACATCCAGCATATCATAAAGTCCCGGTTGTTTGCCTTGTGCCCATTTGGCCGCTCTCATCGCTCCATCGGCGAAGATCAA
>CAYSOI010000397.1:0-4285 GCA_964432425.1 uncultured Opitutales bacterium
ATAATTGCCTCATCATGGACGAACCGACCAACCACCTCGACATCAAGAGCAAGGAGGTTTTGCAGGAAGCTCTCAATCTTTACAAAGGTACGGCGATCATCGTTAGCCACGACAGATCATTCCTCGACGGGGTGGTAACCAAAGTCCTCGAAGTTTCCCCGCAAAAGACCCGGATGCTGACCTGCAATGTCAGCGAATACATTGAGCGACTGGACCAGGAAATGGAAGAAAGCTCTCAATGAGTCTCTACAATTGTTTAGACTGAAACATCTTGAAGTGAATCTCCAACATTCGTTGCTTCCAAAGAGTGATGGAATGCTCAGCTCGCAGCTCATCTCGATCATCGGCAAACACCTCGATATGTTCCCTGAAGGAGCGTATGTATTGAGCCCAATAGCCTCCCTTAGAATCTTCGAGTAAGAAGTAAAAGCCAGGATCCCCAAACTTCTCCCCAGACGAATCCAAATGAAGTTCTCCATTCGGACCAACGGTTGGAGACATGATGACTGTCGCATTTCCTCTGGGCAAGGGGAAGATCGCTTTTACGCAGGCTTTACCACATGGAAGTACACAGGTGGAATACACACCAGAGTAGATGACATGATTATTGGACCGAAGTACCCGATACCAAACAGTGTATTTCACCTCTCCAGACTGGGAATCCCGAAGCATAATTAGCTCGCTATTGATTCCACGGGAAGTCTCGAGTGGACGTAGGGGTAGATTCAATTGTTTAAGCCGGCTACTGTAGAGATACTGGACTAATCCACCAAAGGGACGAAAATAGGTGCTCCACTCTATCCATAGCTCCAAGTCGTATTGGGTTGTATTCTCATAGAAATCAATGACCTGAGGAGAAAGTCGCTCAAACTCAGACTCAGGCAGATTGAGTTCTTTGATGGACGACAACAATCCACCAGTCTTCACTTTACGTTCAATATCGAGATGCTCATCCTCAGCTAATCGAGCAATGAAGTCATCTGCAATCGAATCCACATTTCCAAATGGCCCCATCAACCAGTTTGTACTTTGAGGATCAATTCTCTGACCACGCCAGATGCACCATTGCTGGCTGACCCAATCTTGAAAACGTTGGGATGGATAGGCAAATCTCACAACAACCTTCTTATTCCTGGATTGGCACAAAATCCAGTTCTCCCCTCCCATTCTCCGAATTCAGCCAGTGGCTTGAACCGAAGAGTGGTGAATTCATAGTGAAAATCTTTTCGTTCCCTCTCAGCCATTGCCACAGCATGGCGTTCAGGTTGAGGAACTGAGCTATGGCCTCGCACCATATCCGTCATCTCACGTTGAGTTTTCCATATAGAAAATGTTGCGACAGAGTTGGGTAATCGCATTGCGGCACCTGCCAAGGTGACACCAGGGTGATCACGAACCAATTCCTCAACAGGCCGGCCCCATTGAATAAATCGAGGAACTTGAAGGATTTTCATTCGTGCAAGGGTAAATGCAAATACAGTAGCGTCAGGATCTTGTTCTCCAACACTTTCTGCAAGTCCATCAAAAGAACAGACATGCCCCCAACGACGCTTAAATTCAAGTCTTAGATGCCAACCACGAGATAAGACTCCACCGAGCTTCGTGGAAGCAAGAAAATCGACAATGGCCTCCTGACTTTCCCATGCAGCAAAGGCTACCAAGTTTCCAAGCTGCATCCGTGAAGGTGAAAAGACCGGAGCCCCTAATGTCATTTGGCTCAGAAATTCTGCATGAATCAGCCCTGGGGTATTGGAGGCTCTTGGTGGATTCAGTAAAGCAAACAAGGATCTTCGGACACTGGACTTTGCAAGATGAAAAGAAAATACTCTCACAAGTCAGGACCCCATTCTTCAGCCACGTAACTGGATCGACCTGGACGAACGTTCGAGAGCGACTGGATCGTGAGTTGCCATCACCACTGCTCCTCCAGACTTCGCAAATTCGTCGAGATAATTGAGGACCTCGTTACTGTTTTCGGCATCCAGATTCCCGGTGGGTTCATCAGCCAGAAGAAGTTTGGGCTTTCGCAGGATGGACCGGACAAAGGCAACCCGTTGTTGCTCCCCTGTGCTCAGCTTGGAAGGAACATGATCCAGGCGATGATCCAGAGAAAATTGTTTCAAGAGGTCGATTGCGGACTCTCTGGCATTGGGCAGATCTCCAGCAAGCGTGGGAGCCAGCACGTTTTCCAGAACATTCAGATAAGGAACCAAATGAAATTGCTGGAACAGGAAACCGATGTTGTTGGCCCGGAAAGCGGAGCGTTCGGTTTCACTGGCTTGGTACAGAGATTTGCCGAGGACTTCCACGTTCCCCGAAGTTGGCTCCATCAGGCCTCCGGACATTAACAACAAGGTCGACTTCCCACATCCACTGGCTCCGAAAAGTCCCACAAACTCCCCTGCCCCGACCTCTAAATCCATTTCTGAAACCGCCAAAACATCTTCGCCGGGTGCGGGAAAGGTCTTCCGGACTTTTTCACACTTCAATACGATGTCAGTCATGTCGCAATACCTCCGCTGGATCTTTTCTTGCTGCAGAAAGAGAGGGCAACCAAGCCGCACCACAGGCTAGGACCGGGACGCCAAGTAAGGCGTAAACCAGCACCTTTTTCCCGAGCAAACCAATCAGCCCCAGATTACCCGGAAGCTTTCCTTCATACAAAAACAGAACCAGCAATCCCAGGACAACCCCTCCGCAGCCAAGCAACCAAGCCCGGCCCAGGAACACACTCAAAACGTGTTGATCCGAAATGCCCATCGCCCGGAAGATCCCAATCTCAGACTGGCGATCCCGAACATTGGCGAAGCTCAACACACCCACCACCACCAGACAAAGCCCTACCAGGAACGGAACCAACACAGACATCAAACTCTCCCGTGAGTTCCGCAAATTGTCCAAACGTGCTTTCTCATTGGCCAGCTGAGCGGTCCGGCTTTTCAAAGTCTCTTCACGTTGTTTGATTGCCGTCTTCTTTGCTTGCACTCGGGCTTCCGCTCTGGCCAAGGCACGACTCCCCTTCTCAATGATCTGCGTTCCCGGCAAAATGCTGGAAATTTCGGCCCGAACTTCGCCGAGGCGATCAATGGTTTCACAATTACACTCCAAGGCCAAAATCGCATTGATTTGGCCGGGTTGGTCCAACAACAACTGACACTCCTTAAGATTCATCCAAATGGTGATGTCATCGACCGTTCCCCGTTCCGGATGACATTTGCTGACCACAAATTCCTGCCCCATCAGAGTCGTCCGGCTTCCGACCTCCAAATCCAGGCTGTTGTGAAGTTCATACCCCAACACCAATTCGCCTTCGGACACAGGATCAATCAATGGTTTCTTGGGGTCTTTGAAAGCAATCGGGACCTCCCCCCGAACTCCAATCAGAACAACCGTGCGTTCCTCCTCCGGCCATTTGATCTTTCGGGTCAGTCGAGGCAGCAAATGATTGACGGTCACGATCTCGCTGTTGGCCAGCTTCATGACGTACTCCTCCGGCATGGTCTTGGAAGCAAAGCCCTGTGAGTACACTTCCGCCATTTCCTGACCTTCCGGGTAGATAAAGATGTTGAAACCCAGCCCCTTCATGGATTTGCGAATGGCATCCTCCAACTTCTTCATGTTCTCGTTGGTTTTCGCATCCATTTCGGCAAGGATTTGTTCAGTCTTGGCCTGGTGCTGATTCAGAATACCGGAAGCTTCTACATCATGGCCCCGCAACATTCCCCATGCTCCGAAAGCGACAAACACAGTCATCGCCACGCAGATGACTCCCAGCACGAAGTTCAAACGCCGGTGAGCTATCTCACGAAGGATCAAATGCAATACACTCATCTTGCTACTTCCTGCCCGATAATAGACTTCCCACCAGAAGTACACCTACAAAACCGAATATCACAATTAACCAGGTAACCTTACTGGCCACTTCTTTTGGGGATTTGCCTGCTTGATCAACAAGATCTTCAATCAAGCTACCTCCCGTTACCGAAGCACCTGTGGTTTCATGCAGATCGACATCCGCAGACTTCTCCTCCTGTCCAAGAACCAAGGCCACTCCCTCCATTGGCGGTAGTAATTTATCCAGAACAATTTCACTGCCCTCCATGGCTCCAATCCAATCAAGCCGGGTTAACAAATCAATCCCTGGATTCTGTTTCTTCACTTCACAGGAACAGGCACCGGTAATGTAAGCACAATAATCCAGGACATTGTCTTCATCAATGCCCTCGCCAATCAATGGCTCCAAAGCTCTCCCCTTACCAAAAATGGGGAAAAACATGGGCTTATC